>JAZFZX010000255.1:0-7775 GCA_036444135.1 Kiloniellales bacterium
GCCCGGCCTCATGGGTGGGGCGATATCTAGGACCGTTGGTATTAGTGGTAGAACGGTAGCGACAGGAGGCCCTGGATCACAAAGGCGTTCGCGATGTCTATGAAGAAGGCACCCAGCAGCGGAACCACGAGATAAGCCTTGGGCGAGGCCCCGTATTTGCTGGTCAGCGCGTTCATGTTGGCAATCCCGACGGGCGTCGCGCCCAGCCCCAGGCCGGCAAATCCCACGGTGATGCAACAGGCGTCGTAGTCCCGGCCCATGAGCCGGAACACGACGAAATAGGCGAACAGGACGAGCAGCACGACCTGAAGGACCAGCACCACGAGAATGGGCCCGGCGGCCGAGGCCAAGGTCCACAGCTTCATGCTCATGAGGCTCATGGCCAGGAACAGCTCGAGGCTGATATCGCTGATCAGGCTGGTGGCGTTGGCCGCCACCTTGATCTTCAGCAGGTCGACCAGATTGGTGATCACGATGCCGGTGAACATGGCGGTCAGGAAGCCGGGTAGCGTGATGCCCAGCTCCGTGATCCAGAGATGGGTCGTCGCCCCGACCGCCACGCACAGTCCGACCATGAAGGTCGCATCGATCATCCCGTGGACCGTGACGGGCCCGGTCTTGTCTTCGTGCGCGGCGCCGGGCGTTTCAGCTTCCACCCGCGGTTCGGCGGTCAGGCCGTGGACGGATATGAGCCGCTTGGCGATCGGTCCTCCCACCAGGCCACCCAAAATCAGGCCGAAAGTGGCACAGGCGATCCCGATGTCGACGGCCCGCACCATGCCGTATCGCTCGGCAAAGATCTGGCCCCAGGTGATTGCGGTTCCGTGGCCGCCCGCGAAAGAGATGCTGCCCCCGATCAGGCCGGCCGCCGGGTGGATACCGATGGAGGTGGCCACGAACGTGCCGATCAGGTTCTGGAAAACCAGGAAAAAAACCGCGATCACCAGCAGGATGGCGAGGCTGCGGCCGCCTTCGACCAGGCGATGGAACTTGGCCGAGAGGCCGACCGTGCTGAAGAAGACGATCAACAGCGTATCCCGCGTCGTCAGATCGAAGTCGACCTCGACCTGCGCAAAAAAATAGAGGCCGGTGACGGCTAGACTGCAGATCAGCCCGCCGGAAACCGGCACCGGAATGTTGTAGTTGTTGAGAACGGAGACCTTGCGGTTGAGGAAGATGCCGAGCCAGAGGACCAGGATGCTGACCAAGATCACCTGCACGCCTTCCAGGCGCACGACCACGATTTCGGCTTCCATGAATTTCGACCCTTCGCCCAAGACTCCGGAGGTGCGGTTTTACGCGGACGCTTCGCCACGGTCACCCAATTTTCGCTACACGGCCCGCTACTTGGTGTCCAGATAGGCTTCGAGGAAGGATGAACGGCCGCCCGTACGGGTCCAGAGGATCGGGAAGAAGCTCTCGTCCATCTGGTCGCTGTCGAAACGCCTGTATCGGCCATAAATCGGACCGACATTGGTCGGGTGGAAGCGGGCCTCGCTTGACATGCAGTGGGCCACGACGGATCGCCGCTCGGCACCGCTGCGGTTCGGCGCAGAGCCATGCCAGGTGCGCCCGTGGTGGAATACAGCATCACCGGCCTTGGCCTCGACGGCCACCAGGTCGAAGTCCCTTGCGCCAGCCGCGGCCGCGGCGGCGCGCAGGTCCCTGGTGAAGTCCTCGGGCGCGTGAAACTGCGCGATCATCGGCGAGAGCCTCCAGCGGTGGGATCCGGGCGCGTAGGCGATCGTGCCACCGTCGGCGGCCGTGTCGTCGAGGGCCATCCAACAGGTCACCATGGACGGCGGCACCACCCAATCCTGATAACTGTCGTCCTGATGAAAGCCGAGGGCCCGTGCATTTGGGGGCTTCCAGATCACGTTGTCCTGGTTGATCCGCGCACCCGGCCAATCCATCAGGCGGGCGCAGGCCTCCCCGACCTCCGGCCGCAGGATCAGGCGGGCAATCGCCCGGTCCGATTTCCAGGCATTGCAGATCTGCCGGGCGTGGTCTTCCGGATCCCGGTCCGGGTGCCAATTCCACTCGTCGGGCTGCAGGCCCGTCTCGAACTCGCCGCGGAACAGCGGCGCGAATCTGGCGCGCGCCGATTGCACCAGATCGGCCGGGCAGAAGCCCTCCACGACCACGAAGCCCTGATCGTGAAACCTGCGCATGACCCGTTCGGATATCGCCTGCATGAATCTTCCGACTGTTGGTGCCGGCATGATAGGCAGAGATGACCGCTCAGCCTACAATGGGGTCGACAATCCTGATAGAGTGACCGGGAGGCGATCATGATCTTCCGCCAGTTGTTCGACAGCGTCTCCAGCAGCTACACCTACCTGTTGGCCAGCCGGCCGGGCGGCGAGGCCCTCATCATCGATCCGGTGCTGGACAAGGTCGAGCGTTACCTGACGCTGCTCGGCGAACTCGACCTCAAGCTGGTCAAGGCGCTCGACACCCACGTGCACGCCGACCACGTCACCGGCCTCGGAGCGCTGCGCGACCGCACCCGCTGTACCACCGTGATGGGCAAGGAAAGCGGGACGGACGTGGTCTCGATCCGCGTCTCGGACGGCGACCACATCGATATCGAGGGCATCAGCCTCAAGGCGATCTATACGCCCGGCCACACCGATGAGTCCTACTGCTATCTGATGCCGGACCGGGTGTTCACCGGCGACACCCTGCTGATCCGCGGCACCGGCCGCACTGATTTCCAGAACGGCGACCCCCGTGCCGCCTACGACTCGTTGCTCAACAAGCTGCTGGCGCTGCCCGACGAGACGCTGGTCTATCCGGGCCACGACTACAAGGGCGACACGGTCAGCACCATCGGCGAGGAGCGGCGCTTCAACCCGCGCCTCCAGGTGGCCAACGTCGAGGAATACGTGGCGTTGATGAACAACCTGAACCTGGCGGACCCGAAGATGATGGACGTGGCCGTGCCGGCCAACCTGAAGATCGGCCTGTCGCAAGGCGACATCGAGGCGCGCGGTTGGTCGCTCGCCTGTCAGGACGCCATGACGCTGGTCGGCAATCCGGACGTGGTGCTGATCGACCTGCGGGAAGAGAGCGAGCGGCAGTGCGCCGGCGAGATCCCCGGCTCGGTGCACGCCCCCTACCCGGATCTGGGCGACAACGTGAAACCGGGCGGGCTGCTGCACGAGATCGCCAAGGCGACCGGCAAGCAGCTCGTGTTCTACTGCGCCTATGGCGAGCGCTCCGCCATGGCCGTACAGACGGCCCAGGAGGCGGGCCTCACGCGGGCCTGCCACCTGGCCGGCGGCATCGATGCCTGGCGCACTGCCGGCGGACCGCTGGAGGGAGGGGCCCAGGAAAGCGGGCCCCAGGAAAGCGGCTAAGCCGAAAGCCTCTCCGGCGATCGATTCGAGGCTACTCGAGCTCGTCGATGAAGCCTTCGATGACCGACAGGCCCTTGGCCCAGAAGCCGGGGTCCGTGGCGTCGAGCCCGAAGGGCGCCAACAGCTCGTGATGCCGCTTGGTGCCGCCGGCCCGGAGCATGTCCAGATACTTTTCCGCGAAGCCATCGGCGGCTTCCCGGTAGACCGCATAGAGCGAGTTCACAAGGCAGTCCCCGAAGGCATAGGCGTAGACGTAGAACGGCACGTGGATGAAGTGCGGAATGTAAGCCCAATAGATCCGGTAGTCGTCGTCGAAACGGAAGGCCGGGCCCAGGCTTTCGCGCTGTGTCTCCAGCCAGACATCGCCGAGCTCGCCGGCCGTCAACTCGCCGGCGCGGCGGCGGTCGTGAACCCGGCGCTCGAATTCGTGGAAGGCGACCTGCCGCACGACGGTGTTCAGCATGTCCTCCACCTTGCCCGCCAGCATGATGCGGCGCCGTCCGGGGTCGCGCTCGGCGTCGAGCAGCGCGCGGAAAGTCAGCATCTCGCCGAACACGCTGGCGGTTTCGGCCAGCGTCAGCGGCGTGTCGGCCATCAGGTGGCCCTGGCCCGCCGCCAGCACCTGGTGCACGCCGTGGCCCAGCTCGTGCGCCAACGTCATGACATCGCGGGTGCGCCCCTGGTAATTCAGCAGCAGGTAGGGATGGGCGCTCGGCACCGTGGGATGGGCGAACGCCCCCGAGGCCTTGCCTGGGCGCACCGTGGCGTCGATCCAGGCGTTCTCGAAGAAGCGCCGGCCAACCTCGGCCAGGGCCGGCGAGAAGGCGCCATAGGCGTCGAGCACCGTGGTGCGCGCCTCGGACCAGGCGATGGTGCGGTCGTCGTCCTCGAGTAGCGGGGCGTTGCGGTCCCAATAGGCCAGCCGGTCGACGCCCAGCCAGCGCGCCTTCAAGGCGAAATAGCGGTGGGTCAGGCGCGGATAGGCGTCCTGGACCGCGCCGACCAGGGCATCCACCACCTCGTCCTCGACGAAGTTGGCCAGGTTGCGCGCAGAGACCGGCAGCCGGTAACTCCGCCACTTGTCCTCGATCTCCTTGTCCTTGGCCAGCGTGTTGGTGATCAGCGCGAAAATCCGCTGGTTGTCCTCCAGCACCTTGGCAAACGACTTGGCCGCGGCCTCCCGCACCGCGGGGTCCGGCTCGGTCATCTTGTGCAGCACCTCGGTGCTGGTGAGTTCCTGGCCGTCCAAGGGGAAGCGCAGCGCCGCCATGGTTTCGTCGAACAGGCGCACCCAGGCGGCCCGGCCCGCGACATGCTTTTCGTGCAGCAGGGATTCCAGGTCGTCGGACAGCTGGTGGTCCCGGAACGCACGGACATCGCGCAGCCAGGGCCGGTAACGGGCGAGTTCGCGATCGCCGAGCTTGGCCTCCAGGTCCGCCTCCTCCAGGCGGTTGATCTCCAGCGTGAAGAACAGGGTTTCGGTGGAGATCTCCGTCGTGCGTTCCTGCATGCTCTGGTAAAAGCGCCCGACCTCCGGATCGCTCATGTCGCCGGAATGCACGAGCTGGGCATAGCTCATCACCCGGCCCAAGGTCTCCTGCAGCGTTTCGTAGTCACGGATCGCCGCGGCCAGCGCCGCGCCGTCCAACGCAGCGACCCGGCCATGGCAGCGGTCCCTGAGGGCCTTGGCCTCGGCCGCGGCGCGGTCCAGGTCGGCCGTCAGCTCGGGCGCATCGGGCGAGGGATAGAGATCGCCCAGGTCCCATTCGGGAAGGTCCCCGAGCACGGGCGGCGTAGCGGCGGGTTCGGCGGCAGTCGGCATGGTCCAGCTCCTTGACCCTGAGCCATATAGGCCGCCATAACGGAGCCGCCAAGAACCAAATCCGTGCATCGTCGTTCAAAGCCTTGTCACCATTCGCGGGCACAACCATGGAATACGGGACCTCGCCCAGCCTAACGGCCATGTTCTTCGAGAAGGCCGAGGCACTGGCTGAACGCCCGTTTCTTTGGGCCAAGCGCGACGGTGTCTACCGGCCGCAGACCTGGCGCGAGGTCGCCGAGCAGGTCGGCCTGCTGGCCCGGGCCTTACGCGCCCGGGGCGTCGGCAATGGCGATCGGGTCGTTCTGATCTCCGAAAACCGGCCGGAATGGCTGATCGCCGATCTGGCCATCATGTCGGCCGGCGCGATCACCGTGCCGGCCTACACCACCAACACCGAGGCGGACCACCGCCACATCCTGAACGACAGCGGTGCGGTCGCGGTCATCGTCTCGACGCCCGCCCTGGCCCGGCGGCTGCTGCCGGCCATCATGGATGCGCGCAGTTGCCGGCTCGTGGTGTCGATGGCCCCGCTGGAGCTGGATCAAGCGCCGGATGTCGAAATTTACGCCTGGGACGATCTGATGAGCGGCGCCGGCGAGACCCCCGACGAGGTCTCCGAGCTGGTCGGCAAAACCGAGCCCGACGATGTGGCCTGTTTCATCTACACCTCGGGGACCAGCGGGGCGCCCAAGGGCGTCATGCTGACCCACCGCAACATGCTGGCCAATTGCAGGGGCGCCTATATCCTGCTGCGGCGCATCGGCCTGGGCCGCGAGGTCTTTCTGTCGTTCCTGCCCTTGTCCCACTCCTACGAGCACACGGCGGGGCAGTTCTTCCCCATCTCGATCGGCGCCGAGATCTATTACGCGGAGGGCGCCGAGACCCTGTTGACCAATTTGGCCGAGGTGCGGCCGACCATCATGACCGCGGTTCCGCGGCTTTACGAATCCATGCACTTGCGTATCCGGCGCACCATGGACAAGGAACAGGGACTCAAGAAACGGCTGTTCGAGCTGGCGGTCGAGCTGGGCTGCAAGCGCTCCCAAGGGTCCGGCAAACTGAGCTTCAAGGAATGGCTGCTGGACCGCCTCGTCGAACGCCTGGTGCGTGGCAAGATGCGCAAGCGCTTCGGCGGGCGGCTCAAGGCGATGGTCTCCGGCGGCGCTGCGCTCAACCCCGATATCGGCCATTTCTTCACCGCGCTCGGCCTGCGCATCCTGCAGGGCTATGGACAGACCGAGGCCGCCCCGTTGATCTCGGCCAACCCCCCGGACAGGGTCAAGATCGAGACGGTCGGCCCGCCGGTCGACGGCGTCGAAGTGCAGATCGCCGAGGACGGCGAGATCCTGGTGCGCGGCGATCTGGTCATGAAGGGCTATTGGCGCGCACCCGAGGCGACCGCCGAGACCATCAGGGACGGCTGGCTGCACACCGGCGATATCGGCGAGTTGGACGAGGACGGTTATCTCAAGATCACCGACCGCAAGCGCGACATCATCGTGTTCTCCGGCGGCGACAACGTCTCGCCGGCGCGCGTCGAGGGCTTCCTCACCCTGGAGCCGGAGATCAGCCAGGCCATGGTCTATGGCGACAAGCGCCCGCACCTTGTGGGCCTGCTGGTGCCCGACGAGGAATTCCTGCGCCACTGGGCGCTCAACAACGGCCGCCGCGCCGACCTGGCGGAACTGGCCGGGGCGCCGGAGCTGCACAAGGCCCTGTCGCCGGTGGTGGACCGGGTCAACGAGAAGCTGTCGAGCCTCGAGAAGGTGCGCCGTTTCATGATCGCCCCCGCGCCTTTCACGGTGGACAACGCCATGATGACGCCGACCCTCAAGATCCGCCGGCACAAGATCAAGGCGGCCTATGGCGAGGACTTGAAGGGGCTGTACCAGGTCGCGAGCTCATAAGCGCCGGCAGAGGCGCAAGCCCGCGCGCGGGCAAGGCGCGCTTCGAAATTCGCCGTCGCCTCACCGCAAACCGGCCGCCGCCATGAAATTGTCATAGAGCCGGCGGGCATCCCGGTTGAAGGCTGCCATGTGGGCATCGGCCGCCGCCCGGAAACGGGGCAGCGCGTTCGCGCCCAGGTTCTTCTCCAGCGCCGCCTCGTAGGCCGGCACCGCGCCCCAATCGTCCACGGTCGTCGCGGTGATCTCCACGTGGTACTGGAGCGAAATGGCATGATCGCCGACGGACAGCGCCTGCACGCGGCAGGCGGGCGAGGACGCGAGCACCCGCGCGCCCTCGGGCACCCGTTTCACCTCCGCGCTGTGCCATTGGAGGCATTTGCCGGTCGCCTCCATGCCGGCCAGGAACGGGCTGGCGCGGCCCGCCTCCGTCAGGCTGACATCGAAAATTCCGATCTCCGGCGTCTCGCAGGGGCCGACCTCGCCGCCCAACGCGTCGGCGAGAAGCTGATGGCCCAGACAGAAACCGAAATAGGGCATGCGCCGTTCGACCACGGCCTCGCGGATCGCCGCCTTCTCGGGCCGGAGCCAGGGATGAGCCTCGTCCTCCCAGACATCCATCGGGCCGCCCATGACCCAGAGCGCGTCGAAACCTCCGAGCTCGGGGATGGGCTCACCCCCGTCGAG
>JAZFZX010000256.1:0-3039 GCA_036444135.1 Kiloniellales bacterium
GCGCGCTGCAGCATTTTCTTGAAAGGGGCGCTGTTCGCGTCCATCAACGGGCGGTCGCCCGTTTCCTCGCGGCTTTCCGTCGTCTCGGTCGTTTCGCTGGCTTTTGTCGCCATTCGCTCTCTCGCCCCTAAAGCAAGCCCCAGACTCGCAAATACAAACCCCCGTCCGCGCCCTACCTCGCGGCGGTGTCTGATTCCTATCGTCGCTGGGCTGTCGGTTGTACGACGCTGCGCGACGGTCCGGTGACGCGACTTCCTTCCCTCGCCCTCTTCAGCCTCGCCCCCTATGACGCGCCTTATGGCATGTCGTTCTCATGCGCGCCTGGGCTCGGCCCCATCGCCGGGTCATCGCCCCTTCGCCGGCTTTCCGTCTCCGTGGTTCTTGCTTGCCAACGGGACAGGATGTGCCGCCATGTGTCCCGGGCTTCGTCCAACGGGGTATCCGGCTTGGCAGACGGGCCCAATTGATAAGTCTGCCGGCTCAAAAGTCGGGATAAAACCGCCGTAAATCCCTGTTCGGACAGGTGGCATCTAAGACCCTCGCTGTCAAGAGTGGGCTCCCGTGCAACGAGATCGATCAGCGCCCGGCGCAGCCGGTCCAGATCCCGGTTCGCCAGTTCGAGCGCAGAGACATCCTCGGCGTGATCGGCGAGCAACTCCGGATGGTTGACGAGTGTCGCGATCAAGACCTGCTCCTGGCGATGGCGCAGCCGCTCCGGGGACTGGCGCACCCCAGGGCCAGCCCCCTCCTTCACCGGCCGGCGTGCGGACCATCTCTGGCCTCGGCGGTGGCCGAAACGGCCGTCTTGTCGCGCGGGCACGAAGCTAAAGGCCGCCTGAAGGCGCCGCTCCATTTCGGCCTGATAGCCCGTGCGGACGTCCGCATCACGAATCTGGCGCACCGCGACGCGCAGGTCCTGGCGCAGTCCGGCCTGGCGCTCCGGCGTGTCGAAGGCCCGGCCCTCGGTCTGCTCCAGCCACAAGAGATCGCCCAGCGGCAAGGCAGCGTCCAGGACCTCGCGCAGCGCCTGCGGGCCCAGGCTGCGCAGCAGGCTGTCGGGGTCTTCGCCCTCCGGAAGCAGCGCGAAGCGGAGCGAGCAGCCCGGGCGCAGGCCGGGCAGGGCCCGCTCGGCAGCGCGGTAGCCGGCACGCCGGCCGGCGGCATCCCCGTCGAGGCAGAGGATCGGCTCCGGCGCCAGCCGCCAAAGCTCGGCGATCTGCTCTTCGGTCACCGCCGTGCCCAAGGGCGCCACCGTCGCCGGAAAGCCCGCCTGGGCGAGCGCGATCACGTCCGTATAGCCTTCGACCACCAGAACCTCGCCGGTGTCGTGGGCCGCCTGGCGGGCGTCGGCCAGGTTGTAAAGCAGCCGTCCTTTATGAAACAGGGCCGTCTCGGGCGAGTTGATGTATTTGGCTTTTGCCTCGGGGTTGAGCGCCCGCCCGCCGAACGCGACGACCCGGCCGCGCCGGTCGGTGATGGGAAAGACAATGCGATCGAAGAAATAATCGCGCGGCTCGCCGCCGCCCTCGGGTTGCTTGATGAGTCCGGCTTCGGTCAAAAGCGCGTCGTCGAAGCCCTTGGGGTTCATCGCCCGCTTCAAAGCCCCGCGCTGCGCCGGCGCGTGCCCGAGGCGGAAGGCGACCACGGTTTGCTGGTCGAGGCCGCGTTGTTCCAAGTAGGCACGGGCAGCCGCGCCCTCCGCCGACTGCAATTGCTCCTGGAACCACCCCGTGGCGGCTTCCAGCGTCTCGCGCAAGGCCGTGCCTCGCTCGGCGGCAGCCTCGGACTCGGGCGTGCGACGGGGGACCGGAAGGCCCGCCTCGCCCGCCAGCTTCTCCACCGCTTCGGGAAAGCCCAGGCCCTCGCTCTGCATGACGAACCCGATCGCGTCGCCGTGCGCCCCACAGCCGAAGCAGTGGAAGAAGCCCTTATCCTGGCTGACGGTGAACGACGGCGTCTTCTCGTTGTGGAACGGGCAGAGGCCGAGGAATTCACGGCCCCGCTTGGTGAGCTTCACACGGCGGCCGATCAAGCCGGATAGATCGGTGCGGGTGCGCAATTCGTCGAGGAAATCGGGCGGAAAGGCCATCGTCACGGCACACGACTCGGGAAACGAGGCTAAAGCTATCAGACGCGGGCCGTCCGCACAGGTGCGAAACCGTATCGCCGCCCACAAACCTGTTCATAAGGCTGTGGATGATTGCGGGATAAGCCTGTGGAACCGATCTCTTGTTGCGGCACGGCGCAGGTTCGGCACGGGACAGGAGCGATCCGCCGCTCGGCGGGTTCGCTCAGCCCAGAGTGTCTTTGACGAGTGTGCTGGCCTTGGAGAAATCCATGCGCCCCGCATAGCGCCGCTTCAGCTCGCCCATCACCTGCCCCATTTCCTTGATCGAGCTGGCGCCGAGTTCGCCGATCACCCCTGCCACGGCCTCCTGCGACTCGGCCTCGCTCAACGGCTTCGGCAGAAAACCCTCGACCACCTCGATTTCGTGCGATTCCCGGTCGACCAAGTCCTGGCGGCCACCCTTGGCGTACATCTCGATCGACTCTTTGCGCTGACGCACCATCTTCTGCAGAACCTCGAGGATCTGCTCGTCGCTGATCTTCTCACCGGCGCCCTGCGTGCGTGCCGCGATATCGCGGTCCTTGATCGCCGCCAGGATCAAGCGAATGGTCGAGGTCGCACAGCCATCCTTGGCCTTCATGGCCTCTTTGAGCGATTCGTTCAGGTCTTGCCGCAGCACGCGTGTTACTCCTCGACATGGCACCGGAGGCAGAGGTTAGCCCAATTGCCGGCAAATGGCAAAACCTGCGATTTTGCCCTAATACATTGAAATGAATGCATAATCATGAACCAGATAGGCTTGACCAAGGCCCGCCTTTCCCTTAAACAAGAGCCGCATTTCCGGCCCCCCGGCCTCTGGCTCGCCCTGGGTCCGGCGCTTTCCCGAAGGAACCGGCTGCAATGGATGAAGCCCGCTCCGCTGCCGCCCCGTCCAAACGGACAGGGCCGGGCGTTGTTGCGCGCAGCGGCCC
>JAZFZX010000257.1:0-5091 GCA_036444135.1 Kiloniellales bacterium
CCACCTACCACGTCCCGGCGGTCGATTGGCAGCGCACCTCGCGCCGGGTGATGACCCAGGAACGCGTCGGCGGCACGCCGCTCGACGACCGCGAGGCCCTACTGGCCGCCGGCCACGACCTCACCGAGGTGCTGACCAAGGCTGCCGCGGTGTTCTTCAAGCAAGTGTTCCGCGACGGCTTCTTCCACGGCGACCAGCACCCCGGCAACATGTCAGTGGACGCCGAGGGCAACATCGTGGCCGTCGATTTCGGCATCATGGGCCGATTGGACCGCCGGACCCGCTATTACCTGGCCGATATGCTGCTCGCCACCCTGGCGCGCGATTACCACCTCCTCGCGGAAGTCCACGTGGAGGCCGGGTTCCTGCCGCCGGGCCAACCGCCGGATGTCTTTGCCCAGGCGCTCCGGTCGGTCTGCGAGCCGATCTTCGGGCGGTCGCTCAATCAAATCTCGTTTGCCCGATTGCTGGCGCAGCTGTTCCAGCTCACCGAATCCTTCGACATGCCGGTGCAGCCGCAACTTCTGCTTCTACAAAAGAACATGCTGATGGCCGAGGGCGTAAGCCGCAGCCTCGATTCGAGCCTCAACATCTGGACCCTCGCCGAACCGTTGATCGCCGAATGGGTGCGGGAAAACAGGGGGCCGGAGGCGCGACTGCGCGATGCCGGCCAGGACCTGGGCGACAGCCTCCAGCGCCTGCCCCGGCTGCTGTCCGACGTCGAGCGCGTCTCGGGCGAGATCGCCAGCAGCGGCCTGCGCCTGCACCCGGACTCGGCCAAGAGCCTCGCACCCCGCGGCGACGGGGCCGGGCGGCTGGCCATGTGGGTCGCGGCCGCGGCCCTGGTGGCGGCCCTCGTGGCCCTGTTGTGAGGCTGCGCGGAACCGCCGGGCCCGCGCCGTGGCGTCCGCCCACAACACCGCCGGGCGGTGCGTATCGCCCAAATCCCGAAAACCTGCCCGGCCCGGGCCAGGCCGCGCTTGTCAGATGGGAATGTACATCCTACCTTATTTACGGCACCAAACCGTGAAATAGGCCAGAATAGGACATAGATCGGTATAGGAATGCTTTCAGGTATCCGAATTCTGCTCGTCATTTCGGGGGGGATCGCGGCGTACAAGAGCCTCGAGCTGATCCGCCGGCTGCGCGAACGGGGGGCCGCGGTGCGCTGCATCTTGACGCGCGGCGGCAGGGAGTTCGTGACGCCCCTGTCCTTGGCCGCCCTGAGCGAAGACAAGGTCTACGAAGACCTCTTCTCGCTCACCGATGAATCGGAGATGGGCCACATCCGCCTGTCCCGCGAGGCCGAGCTGATCGTGGTTGCGCCCGCCAGCGCCGACCTGCTGGCCAAGATGGCGGCGGGCCAGGCCGACGACCTGGCCACCACGGCGCTATTAGCCACCGACAAGCCGGTCCTGGTGGCGCCGGCGATGAACGTGCGCATGTGGGAGCACCCCGCCACCCAGGCCAATCTCGCGCTGCTCGAATCCCGCGGCGTCTTGCGCGTCGGCCCGGAGGAGGGCGACATGGCCTGCGGCGAATACGGCCTTGGGCGCATGTCCGAGCCGGACGACATCGTGCGCGCGGTCGAGACCTTCTTCCGGCGCGATGCGCGGCTCAGCGGCCGGCGCGCCCTGGTGACCAGCGGACCGACCTACGAGGCCATCGACCCCGTACGCTATATCGCGAACCGTTCTTCCGGCCGCCAAGGACACGCCATCGCCCAGGCGCTTTCGCGCCTTGGCGCGGAAACCACGCTGGTTTCCGGACCGACGCGCCTGGACGATCCGGCGGGTGTACGCGTCGTACGTGTCGAATCTGCCGAGCAGATGCTGGCGGCCTGCGAAAACGCCCTGCCGGCCGATGTCGCGGTCTGCGCCGCCGCAGTGGCCGATTGGAAGGTCAAGACGGCCCGCTCTCAAAAGATCAAGAAGGCCGGCGGCACGGCGCCGAAGCTGGAACTGGCGGCCAATCCGGACATCCTGGCGACCCTATCGGGGCTCGGCAACCAACGCCCGCAGCTGGTCGTCGGATTCGCCGCCGAGACCGAGAAGGTGATCGAACAGGCCACGGCCAAGCGCGCCAAGAAGGGATGCGACTGGATCCTGGCCAACGACGTGTCGCCCGAGACCGGCACTTTCGGCGGGGATTTCAACACAATTCATCTGGTGCACGCCGACGGCGTCGAGTCCTGGCCGCAGATGACCAAGGCCGACGTCGCCGAGAAACTGGGCGCGCGCATCGCCGATTGGCTCGGGGCCGGCCCGGCGGGCGATGCCGACGGCGCCCAGCAGGGAGCACGGTCATGAGCGAACTCACCGTTCCGGTGGCGCGCCTGGCGCACGCAAGCGGCTTGGACCTGCCGGCCTATGCCACCCCGCAGAGCGCCGGACTGGACCTTCAGGCCGCCGTGGAGGCGCCGGTGACTCTGGCGCGCGGCGAACGGCGCCTGATCCCCACCGGCCTGGCGATCGCGGTGCCGCCGGGCTATGAAGCCCAGGTCCGGCCGCGCTCCGGCCTGGCGCTCAAGCACGGTGTCACGGTTCTGAACGCGCCGGGAACCATCGACGCGGACTACCGGGGCGAGGTCGGCGTCATCCTGGTCAACCTGGGCGGCGAGCCGTTTACCGTGAGCCGCGGCGACCGGATCGCCCAGCTGGTGGTTGCGTCTTGTCAACAGATCGCCTGGCGCCCGGTGGAGTCGCTGGAAGCGAGCGCCCGCGGCGCCGGCGGGTTCGGTTCGACCGGCGTGGCGGGCGACGGCTCGGACCCGGAAACGGCTTACGCGCCGTGAGCCGATCAAGGAAGGCGCGCCGGCCATGATCCGCTTGTCGAAAAAGCTGCTGTTCGCGATCGAGGCGGTGGTGGACATCGCCTATCACGCGGGTCCCGGACCGGTTCGCTCGGTCGATATATCGCGCCGCCAGGGCATTCCGCGGCGCTATCTGGAACAGGTCCTCCAGCAGCTCGTCCATCACGGAATCCTCGCCGGCCAGCGCGGCCCGAAGGGCGGCTACCGCTTGGCGCGGGAGCGCCGGCGCATCACCGTGGGCCAGATCATCCGCATCGTGCGCAGCCTGGAGGGAACCGTCGATCCGGCCAGCGAGTCGAACGGCTCTGAAATCGGACTCAAAGTGGTGCGGCCGCTGTGGACCGACATGCAGCAGGAAATTCTCGAACGCTTCGACAAACTGACCGTCGAGGACCTGTGCCAGCGGGCCCGCAAGATGGACATCCCGAGCGAAGTCGCGAAAGTCCACGATTTCAGCATATGAACGCATCCGCACCGTCCGTTGCATCATTGATGGCCGGCCACGCCGGGGGTCAATCGCCGGCGCGCCCACGATTTGCCGGATCGCGATTTGCGGGCCCGCGCATTCGAGGGAGAAGGCCGCATGGATAGCGCCGCCTTGGCGGCCCAGCTCTCCGCGCGGCGAGAGTTTCGCGGCCGCATCTACGACAACGTCCTGCAGACCATCGGGGCGACGCCGCTGGTCCGGCTGTCGCGGCTGGCGGAGAAACACGGCGTCGAGGCCGATATCATCGGAAAGTGCGAGTTCTTCAATCCGGCCGGGTCGGTGAAGGACCGGATCGGGCTGTCCATGATCGAGGCCCTGGAGGCCGAGGACAAGATCGGTCCGGAAACGGTGATCATCGAGCCGACCAGCGGCAACACGGGCATCGCGCTGGCCTTCGTGTGCGCGGCCAAGGGCTACCACCTGATCCTCACCATGCCGGAGACCATGTCGGTGGAGCGGCGCAAGATGCTTCGCCTGCTCGGCGCCGAGCTGGTCCTGACCGAAGGCTCGCTGGGCATGCGCGGCGCCGTCGACAAGGCCGAGGAGCTGCTGAACCAGAGACCCCACGCCGTCATGCCGCAGCAGTTCTCCAATCCCGCCAATCCCGCGGTGCACCGGCTCACCACGGCCGAGGAGATTTGGACGGACAGCGCCGGCCGGGTCGATGTGGTGATCTCGAGCGTCGGCACGGGCGGCACGCTGACCGGCGTCGGCGAGGTCCTCAAGGCGCGCAAGCCCGAGCTAAAGATGATCGCGATCGAGCCGGAAGACAGCCCCGTGCTGTCCGGCGGCCCGGCGGGGCCGCACAAGATCCAGGGCATCGGCGCCGGATTCGTGCCGGAGGTTCTCGAGGCCTCGCTGATCGACGAGGTGTTGCGCATTGCCAACGATTCCGCCTTCGCGGTGGCGCGCGACGTGGCGGCGCTGGAAGGCATGCCGGTCGGCATCTCATCGGGTGCGGCGCTGGCCGCCGCACTGGAGGTGGGCGCGCGCGCCGACATGGCGGGCAAGATGATTGTGGTGATCCTGCCCTCCTTCGCGGAGCGCTATCTGACCACGGACTTGTTCGAAGGCTTGTAGGACCCCACATCGCAGCCATGGACCTGAGCGACGCACAGATCGACCGTTACGCCCGCCACATCGTGCTGCCGGAGATCGGCGAGGAGGGCCAGGCCCGGCTGCTGGCCTCCAAGGCACTGGTGGTCGGCGCCGGTGGGCTCGGCTCGCCGCTGCTACTCTATCTGGCTGCCGCGGGGGTGGGGACCATCGGCGTGATCGACGACGACGTGGTCGATCTGTCCAACCTGCAGCGCCAGGTGGTGCACGACAGCTCCAACATCGGCATGGACAAGGTCGAAAGCGCCCGCGCGCGGGTGGCCGAGGTCAATCCGGAAGTCGACGTCGTCGCCTACCGGGAGCGCCTTGGCCGCGACCGGGTGCTGGATCTGGTCGCGGGCTACGACGTGGTCGCGGACGGCTCCGACAACTTCGCGACCCGCTATCTGCTCAACGACGCCTGTTATTTGGCCCGCCGGCCGCTGGTTTCGGCGGCCATCATGCGCTTCGACGGGCAGATCACCACCTATAAAGCCTTCGCGCGGGATGCCGAAGATCCCACGGCGCATCCCTGCCAGCGTTGCCTGTTCGCAACCCAGCCCGAGGATCCCAAGGAAAGCTGCGCCGACGTGGGCGTTCTGGGGGCGCTCGCGGGCACCCTTGGGGCCATGCAGGCGATCGAGGCGATCAAGGAGCTGTTGGAAATCGGCGAGGGCCTGTCGGGGCGGCTGTTGCT
>JAZFZX010000258.1:0-3339 GCA_036444135.1 Kiloniellales bacterium
CAGCCTGCTTCACGAGCCCACGGCCTAGCCGTCGGGCAGGCCGGCCAGGGCGCGGACCTCGCCCGGCGTTCGGCCGGCTTCGCGCAGCGCGCGGATCGACAGGCTGTCGCTGCGCTTGGCCAGCCGCCGGCCGTGCGGGTCGGCGACCAGACCGTGATGGTGCCAGTGCGGCACCGGCAGATCGAGCAGCGCCTGCAGCAGGCGGTGCATGTGGGTGGCGGGCGCCAGGTCTTCGCCGCGGGTGACCAGCGTGACCGCCTGAGCCGCGTCGTCCAGGGTGACCGCCAGGTGATAGCTGGTGGGCACGTCCTTGCGCGCCAGCACCACGTCGCCGAGCGATCCTGGATCGGCCTTGACCTCGGCGCCGCCGAGACCCCGCCCGTGCTCGTGCCAGCCGAGCGCGCCGGCGGCAGAGGCGGCCTTCTCCACGTCCAGGCGCAGGGCGTAGGGTCGTCCCTCGGCCTCGCGCGCCTTCCGCTCGGGCGCAGACAGCCGCCGGCAGGTGCCGGGGTAGAGCGGCCCCTCGGGACCGTGCGGGGCCTGATCGGCGCGGGTGATCTCGGCCTGGATCTCCTTGCGCGTGCAAAAGCAGGGATAGAGCAGGCCCGCCGCGCGCAGCCGCTCGAGGGCCTCTGCGTAGGCCGCGAAGCGCGCCGATTGGCGCAGCACCGGGATCTCCCAGTCGAGCCCCAGCCAGGCCAGGTCCTCATGGATCGCGGCCTCGTAGTCGGCCCGGCAGCGCGCTTGGTCGATGTCCTCGATGCGCAGCAGGAACCGCCCGCCGCCGGCCCGCGCTGCCCGTTCGGCGAACAGCGCGGCGTAGGCGTGCCCGAGATGCAAGAGCCCGGTGGGCGAGGGCGCGAAGCGTGTGACCACGGCGGTATTGGACATGGGGTGGCACTACGGCACGGAGGCGCTAAAGTCCAGCCATGAACCAAGCGCCGCCTCCCGACCAGAGCCTCAAGCCCGCGCTCGACGCGCTGGCGCGCCGCGACAAGGACATCGCGCGGGCCTACGCCGTGTGTGGACTGCCGCCGGTGCGCCGCAGCCCCACGGGTTTCGAGGGCCTGCTGCACATCGTGGTCTGCCAGCAAGTCTCGGCCGCCGCCGGGCGGGCGATCATGACGCGCATGGAGGCGGCCTGTCCGGCGATGGCCGCGGAGGCCTTCCTGAAGCTCGACGATGCAGCGTTGCGCGCCGTGGGCCTAAGCCGGCAGAAGATGCGCTACATCCGGGGGCTAGCCGAGGATCTGACGAGCGGCCGCCTCGATCTCGACGCGCTCGGGGCCCTGGACGATGGCGCCGCGATCGAACAGCTTACCCAGGTCAAGGGCATCGGCCGCTGGAGCGCCGAGTGCTACTTGCTGTTTGCGCTGATGCGGCCCGACGTCTGGCCCGCCGACGACCTCGCGGTCCAGGCCGCGGCCCAGCGGCTGAAGGTCCTTCCCGCGCGGCCCACGAGCAAGGAATTGGACGCTCTCGCGGAACCCTGGCGGCCATACCGCAGCGCCGCGGCGCGCTTCCTCTGGCATTTCTACCGCCACCCGGGCGTGGTTTGAGCGTGCGGGCGGGGTGACGGGCGGACCGGGCTGCTCTATGAAGGGCGGCTGAGTTTGCGGGAGCGCGGCGGGATGACCGGACTGCTCGATCTCGACGGACCCCGTTACGGGGCCGCTGCCGGAGAGGCCCAACAGCTCGTCGTATTGCTGCACGGTCTGGGCGCCGACGGCCACGACCTGATCTCGCTGGCGCCGTTGTTCGCCCAACGCCTGCCGCAGGCGGCCTTCGTCTCGCCGCACGCGCCCTTTCCGTGCGACATGGCGCCCGTCGGCCGGCAATGGTTCAGTTTCCAGGATGCGAGCCCGGAGGCCATCCTCGGTGGCGTGCGCTTGGCCGCGCCGGTCTTGAACGCCTTCCTCGACGCCGAGCTCGAGCGCCACGCGCTGAGCGACAGCCAACTTGTGCTGGCTGGCTTTTCCCAGGGCACCATGATGGCGCTCTACGTCGCCCTGCGCCGGCCCGCGGCCTGCGCCGGCGTGCTCGGTTATTCGGGCGCCTTGATCGGGGTGGAGCTGCTGTCCGGGGAGATCGAGAGCCGCCCACCCGTCCTGCTGTTGCACGGCGACGCCGACCAGGTTGTGCCGCCGCGCTCGCTGCCAGCGGCCGTCGCCGCGCTCGAGGCCAATGGCGTGTCCGTCACCTCGGAACTGCGGCCCGGCCTGGGACACGGCATCGACGAGCGCGGCCTGCAGTTGGGGGCCGACTTTCTGGTTCGACATCTGCCGTAACGTAGTCTGCGACGCATATGTCATGTAACCGATGCGGATTTTGGAGGAAATACGGTAAAAATATCTCTCGTTCAAATCTTCGGTGTCGCCGGAGTAACTATTCCGTAATAGAGCGGGTGGAGAGTCGACACTTCGATTTGCCGGTACGGCGTCTTGAGTTTGAACTGGATATGCCGTATCAATGCTGCGGCCAGGAAGAACTGGTCGTGAAGACTTGGCAGAGGTGCGAAGAGACACGGCGGCGCGGCGAAGATGACGAACGGCTTTCCCTCTCTGGTGCTGAATGCGGACTTCCGGCCGCTCAGCTATTTCCCGCTGTCGCTGTGGGCATGGCAGGACGCGGTCAAGGCCACCTTTCTGGGCCGCGTGAACATCGTGTCCGAATACGACCAGGTGGTGCACTCGCCGAGCCTTGAGATGCGTCTGCCGAGCGTCATTTCCCTGAAGGACTACGTGCATCTCAACCGGCGGCCGGCGTTCACCCGTTTCAACGTCTTCCTGCGCGACAGTTTCCGCTGCCAGTACTGCGGGCTCGAGTCACGCTCGGAGTATCTCACCTTCGATCATTTGGTGCCGCGTTCGCGCGGCGGGCGGACGGTGTGGACCAACGTCGTCACCGCCTGCCAGACCTGCAACCTCAAGAAGGGCGACCGCCTGCCCGAGGAATGCGGCGTTCGCCCGCTACGCCCCGTCTTCCAGCCGACGACCTACGAGCTGCGTGAGAACGGGCGGGCCTTCCCGCCCAATTTCTTGCACGAGAGCTGGAACGACTTTCTCTACTGGGATTCCGAGCTGGAAGAGTAGTTCCGGCGCTATCCGTCGCCTCTCAGCCAGCCTGGTTTTGCGCCGCGCGGGCGGCTGCGGGCCGCGTTGGGCCTTGTGCCGCGGCGCTCTCGCCCTCGCCGGCCGCCGCCTCGCTGATCGAGGCGAGGACCTGGCAGATGGCCCCCAGGAGCGGCAGCCACTCCGCCAGGGCCGCCGGGCTGTCGAACGGGGAGCCTTGCTTGGCCATTGGATGCGCCCTCCAAGCCGGAAGCGCGCAAGCCTAGGG
>JAZFZX010000259.1:0-10654 GCA_036444135.1 Kiloniellales bacterium
GACTTGCCGATGTCGAGCGCCGGCCAGGTGCGCTTGTCGGCGACCTTGCGGTCGAGCACGATCTCGGAGTTGCCGGTGCCCTTGAACTCCTCGAAGATCACCTCGTCCATGCGGCTGCCGGTGTCGATCAGCGCGGTCGAGATGATGGTGATGCTGCCGCCCTCCTCGATGTTGCGCGCCGCGCCGAAGAAGCGCTTGGGCCGCTGCAGGGCGTTGGCGTCGACGCCGCCGGTCAGCACCTTGCCCGAAGACGGCACCACGGTGTTGTAGGCGCGCGCCAGGCGGGTGATGGAATCGAGCAGGATCACCACGTCCTTCTTGTGTTCGGCCAGGCGCTTGGCCTTCTCGATGACCATTTCCGCCACCTGCACGTGGCGCGTGGCCGGCTCGTCGAAGGTCGAGCTGACAACCTCCCCCTGCACCGAACGCGCCATGTCCGTGACCTCTTCCGGGCGCTCGTCGATCAGCAGCACGATCAGGTAGACCTCGGGGTGATTCTTCGCGACCGAATGCGCGATGTTCTGCAGGATCATCGTCTTGCCGGTGCGCGGTGGGGCCACGATCAGGGCACGCTGGCCCTTGCCAAGCGGCGCGGTGAGGTCGATCACGCGGGCCGTGAAGTCCTTGCTGTCCGGATCTTCGACCTCCAGGGTCAGCTTCTCGTCCGGATAGAGCGGCGTCAGGTTGTCGAAGTTGATGCGGTGGCGGGCGTTTTCCGGCGGATCGAAGTTGATGCTGTTGACCTTGAGCAGCGCGAAATAGCGTTCGCCATCCTTGGGCGAGCGCACTTGGCCTTCGACGGTGTCGCCCGTGCGCAGCGCGAAGCGGCGCACCTGGCTGGGGCTCACGTAGATGTCATCGGGTCCCGGCAGGTAATTGGATTCCGGAGAGCGCAAAAACCCGAATCCGTCCTGCAGCACTTCGAGGACGCCCGAGCCATAGATCGCCACGTCGTTTTCGGCGAGCTGCTTCAGGATCGCGAACATCATGTCCTGTTTGCGCAGGGTGCTGGCGTTTTCGATCTCCAGCTCCTCCGCATAGGCCAAGAGGTCCGTCGGATGCTTCTCTTTCAATTCTTTGAGGTTCATGGCTTCAATCGCTGTGTGCGCTGTGTGGGCCGGAATGGCCGTGCGCGGTATGGCGGGAGTGGTTTGAGCCGGCCCACCGCCGGGGGCGGAACGCCGAAATTTGCTCGGATGGTCTTGAGGAACCCTGGGTAGGCTCGGGAACTTAACCTCAGATATGGGAATTGGTTACGCCGAGAGCAAGTTTAGGCGCAGGCGCGTCGATAACGAAAGCGCCCGGCGCTGTCAAGGCACGACATCATCAGTCCCGCCTCGCCCCGCCGCCAACCTTGCCTCGCCAGCCCGTCAGAACGGCCGCAGAATGACCAGAAAAACAATCGCAACCATCAAGACCGTCGGCGCTTCGTTCATGATCCGGTAAACGCGCGCCGGGTGCCTGTTGGCGTCGGCCGCGAAATGCCGGCGCCAGCGCGCGAAGGCGGCGTGCACCAACTGCATGGCGATCAACAGCGCGAACTTGGCGTGCATCCAGCCGACGGCCCACAAATCGAGGTGGGCAACCAGCAAAAAACCGAGGATCCAGGCCGCGATCATCGCCGGATTGACGATCGCGCGCAGCAGGCGCCGTTCCATGATCTTGAAGGTCTCGGACTGCTTGGAACCGGGTTCCGCCTCGCAGTGATAGACGTAAAGCCGCGGCAGGTAGAACATGCCCGCCATCCACGCGATGACCGCGATGATATGGAGCGCCTTGATCCAGGGGTAGGCGTTGCCGAGAAAACCTGCCATGTCCGCCTCTAAAGCCCCACCGCTCCAGCGTCCTAGCCCGTTTCCTGCCCGCACCGCCGGGCGCCGGGCGGACAGATCCGCCCGCCCACGGCGCTGCAGATCGGCCCGCTGTAAGATCTCGCATGTTCCACCAGATCGGCCAACCCCTCGATGAAGAGCTGGCCCGTGCCCACGGTCGGTACGCGTACATACAGCGGCACGCCCGCTTGCTCGGCAAGGCGACGATACTCGATATCCAGCTCCACCAGCGTTTCCGAGTGCTCGGACACGAAAGCGATCGGCGCCACCACGAGCGGAACCCCCTCGCGCCCGGCGTGTTCGATCTCGGCGTCCGTGTAAGGCCCGAGCCATTCCAGCGGCCCGACGCGGCTCTGATAACAGACCAGCCAGTCGAGATCCCCGGCGCGCGCGCCGCCCAGGGCCTCGACGATGGCGGCGGCCGTGCGCTCGACCTGCCATTGATAGGGATCGCCGCCGGCCACGGTCTTTTTCGGCAGCCCGTGCGCGGAGAACAGGACCCGGGGCCGGCCTCCCGCAGCGGCGTCGTCCAGAGCCGCCCGCAGGTTCGCGGCGGCTTGGCCGATAAAGCCCGGCGCCTCCGGATAGCAACAGACCGCCTTGGTCGGGACGCCGAGCGAAACCGCCGCCGCCGCGCGAGCCCAATCGTCCAGGGACGAGCCGCTCGTGGTCGTGGAGAACTGCGGGTAGAGCGGCAGGGCGACCACACTGTCAGGGCCATAGGCCTTCACGGAGTCCGCGATCTCGCGGCTGCGGGGGTGCCAGTAGCGCATCGCCACGAACACGCGCACGTCGCGCCCCGCTGCGCTCCAGCGGTCCCGCAGCACCGCCTCGAGCGCTTCGGCCTGCGCTGCCGTGTTCGCCAACAGCGGCGACCCGCCGCCCAGATGCCCGTAAATTTCGCGTGCCCGCGGCGCGCGGTGCCGCGATACCAGCTGCGCCAGCAACCACCGAAGCGGTCCGGGCGCTCCGATGATGGCCGGGTCGTTGAAGAGGTTGAAGAGAAAGGGCCGCACAGCGTCCGGGCCGTCGGGCCCGCCCAGATTGAACAGCACGACCGCGATCTTTTGCATCGAGACGACCTCTCAACCCACCCCGTGCCTCGCCAGCCCGTATGCCGCTAAGGCTGCCAGCCCCGCACGATTTTGACCAAGCGGCTCACGTTCTCCAGCGGGGTCTCGGGCAGAATTCCATGACCAAGGTTGAAGATGAAAGGGCCGTCTGCAAGACATCCAAGGATCTCGCGGCAGGCCGTTTCGAGGTCCGAGCCGCCGGCTACCAGCACCTGGGGGTCGAGATTCCCCTGAACCGCGATGCGGGGTTGCAATGCGCGCTTAGCCCAGGCCAGCGGGACCGTCGAATCAAGCGACACGGCGTCGGCACCGCAGTCTTCGGCGAAGGCGCCGTACATGTCGCCGACGCCACGGGGAAACACGATGATCGGCACGCCCGGATGGGCCGTCTTGACTCGTTTCACCAGATCGCGGAGCGATGCGACCGACCACCGCTGAAGATCCTCTCCGGTCAGGGCTCCGGCCCAGGAATCGAAGATCTGCAGAACCTCGGCGCCGGCATCGGCTTGGGCGATCAGGTGATCGGCCGTCGCGCCAACGAGTAGGTCCATCAAACGCGCGAAGCTTTGCGGTTCGGCTTTCATCCACCCTTTTGCCAACGCGAAGTCTCGCGAACTCGCGCCTTCGATCATGTAGGTCGCCACCGTCCAGGGCGCGCCGGCAAACCCGATGAGTGCGACATCTGGTGGCAGGTTTTGGCGTACGTCGCGCACGGCCTGATAGACCGGCGCCAGCACCGTACGCAGGTTCTCTCCGGTCAAACGATCTACATCTGCTGCCTCACGCAATGCGTCCAGGCGCGGACCTCTACCCTCCTCGAACCAGACCTTTTGGCCGAGGGCATGCGGCACGACCAGGATATCGGAAAAAAGAATGGCCGCATCGAATCCGTACCTGCGGATCGGCTGTAACGTAGCCTCCATGGCCAGGTCCGGAGTGAAGCAGAAATCGAGAAATGATTCAGCCCTACTGCGGAGCTCGCGGTATTCCGGCAGGTAGCGTCCGGCCTGGCGCATAAGCCAGATCGGCGGCGGCGCGGCAACGTCTCCGTTCAGCGCACGCAACAAGGCCTTGTGGTGCTTCCCATCGTCTTCAGGCATTGCGCACTTTCGCGACTCTCTTCGCTCCGATTCCGTACTTCATCTATAGAATCTTTTTAAGAATCTTACTTTTAGTAGTTGTAGGTTGGGCCTGTGTATTACGGGAATTGCGGGTTATCCCACAAGTCCTCCACGATTCAGAGGTTGCGATACGGCTGGTAAACCACTCCTGGGCAAGGCGGGAATT
This sequence comes from Kiloniellales bacterium, assembly GCA_036444135.1. Lineage (GTDB taxonomy): Bacteria > Pseudomonadota > Alphaproteobacteria > Kiloniellales > JAKSDN01 > JAZFZX01. The sequence continues at coordinate 4,193 of JAZFZX010000259.1, forward strand.
GCCGGGATAAGGCCCGTGTAAGGGGCGGCTTGCAGCGCCCGTGCAAGTCAGGGAAAAGATGGATAACCTGTGTACGGCCGGGAAGTCGGACTGATTATGTTTCTAATTCAGGGCCGGTGGATGGCGTGTGCGTAACGCTTGGGAGCGCTCGCGAGATAGAAGGACAGTTTAGGCGGGGAATGTCTAGAATCGGCTGTTATCCCCGAAACGCGCGGTTCCGTGGGACCGTTTTGTGGAACGATGGATAGACGAATATGACGGCCTACCACATGCATTTGGTCTCGGATGCGACCGGGGAAACGGTCAATTCGGTGGCGCGCGCCTGCCTGGTCCAGTTCGAGGGTGCCGAACCGATCGAGCATTCCTGGACCTTGATCCGGACCAAAGGCCAGATCCAGAAGGTGCTTGCCGGCATTGCGGCGGAGCCTGGACCTGTCTTGTTCACCTTCGTGAATCGGGAGCTGCGTGGTGTCTTGCTCGAAGGCTGCCGCCCCTTGGGCGTACCCTGCATCCCTGTACTCGATCCGATCATTCATGCTTTGGCAGGCTACCTGAATCTCGAGATTCGCGGCCAGCCGGGCCTGCAGCACGTCCTCGACGCCGAGTACTTCGAGCGGATCGACGCGATGAATTACGCGCTGGCGCACGATGACGGACAGAGCGGCGCGACCCTGAACGATGCCGATATCATCCTGCTCGGCGTGTCGCGCACGTCCAAGACACCGACCTGCATCTATCTGGCCAACCGGGCCGTCAAGGCCGCCAATGTGCCGGTTGTTCCCGGATGTCCGCTGCCGCCGGAGTTGTTGACCATATCCGGCCCGCTGGTCATCGGCTTGACCAAGGACCCAGCGCGCTTGGTGCAGGTGCGCAAGAACCGCTTGCACATGATTTCCCAGGGCAGCACGGAAACCGACTACACGGACCCGGAGAGCGTTCGCCAGGAAATAAGCTTCGCCCGCAAGCTGTTCAGCAAGCATGGATGGCTGGTCATCGATGTCACGCGGCGCTCGATCGAGGAGACCGCCGCGACCATCCTCACGCACTATGCCCGGCACAAGGGACAAGGGCGCGATGCCCGCGGCGTCGGTTGAGTCACTGAACACGCCACGCATTGGCGCTGTGGCGTCAGCGCCGCCGCTCGTCCTGGCATCCGCGAGTACCTCGCGTGCGGCCTTGATGCGTCAGGCGGGCCTCGCCGCCGTGAGCGAGCCGGCGCGGGTCGATGAATCCGAGGTCAAGGCGTCGCTCGCCCATGAAGGGGCCGACGCCGCCGCGGTGGCGGAAACACTGGCCGAGCTGAAGGCGCAGAAGGTGTCGCGAAGGCACCCGGGGGCGCTTGTCATCGGGGCCGATCAACTCCTGGACTGCGACGGCGCCTGGTTCGACAAGCCGGCGGACCTGGCACAGGCTGCCAGCCACCTGCGTGCGCTGAGCGGCAGGACTCATACGCTGGTGTCCTGTGCCTGTGTGGTCAGAGACGGCACCCGCCTTTGGCATCATGTCGACCGGGCGCGCCTTGAGGTGCGTCCTTTGAGCGACCGCTTCATCGCCGACTACCTGGCCGCCGTCGGTCCGGCGGCGCTGGACTCGGTGGGCGCCTATCAGCTCGAGGGCCTCGGCGCGCAGCTCTTCGCGCGCGTAGAGGGGGACTACTTCACGATCCTTGGCCTGCCGCTGCTGCCGCTCTTGGACTTTCTCAGGAACCATGGGGTAGTCCCGTCATGAGTCTGACCGGCAAGGCCCTACTGGCCGGCGTCGTGGGCTGGCCCGTCAGCCACTCGCGCTCGCCGCGGCTGCACGGGTACTGGTTGGATCACTATGGAATCGACGGCGCCTACCTGCCGCTCGCCGTGCGGCCGGAAGCCTTGCCTGCCGGGCTGCGCGCCCTGGCGGATCTCGGCTTTCGGGGCGCGAACGTAACCGTACCGCACAAGGAGGCGGCGCTGGCCCTCTGCGATGACGTGGACGCCCTGGCGCATCGAATCGGCGCGGTCAACACCATCGCCATATCCGATGGCAGGTTGTCGGGCAGCAACAGCGATGCCTTTGGTTTTCTCGAAAACCTCCGGGACCGCGCGCCGGCCTGGCGGGCCGACGGCGCCCCGGCGGTGGTGTTGGGCGCAGGCGGCGCGGCGCGGGCCGTTGTCGCGGCGCTGGTCGATGCCGGCGCGCCGGAGGTGCGGCTGATCAACAGGACGTTGGAACGCGCCGAAGCACTGGCCGCGGCGATTGGCGGGCCGATCCGGGTCTGCTCCTGGAACGAACGCGCGAGCGGGCTCGATGGCGCCGGTCTTCTGGTCAACGCAACAGCCTTGGGCATGACCGGACAGCCGCCGCTCGACCTCGACCTGGGCGCCTTTCCGACGGACGCTGTGGTGAACGATATCGTGTACGCGCCGATCGAGACGCCCCTGCTGGCCGCGGCGCGGGCGCGCGGCAATTCCGTAGTCGATGGCCTGGGTATGCTGTTGCACCAAGCGCGGCCCGGTTTCGAGGCCTGGTTTGGCGTCCGTCCGGAGGTCACAGCCGCGCTGCGCGTTTATGTTTTCGAGGACTAGGGTCTGTGGGCCATAGGACCGTCGATCGATGCTTGTGCTTGGCCTGACGGGCTCCATCGGCATGGGCAAATCCACGGCGGTCGCCATGCTGCGCCGCATGGGCCTGCCGGTGCATGACGCCGACGCTTCGGTCCGCCGGCTGATCGGCCCCGGCGGCGCCGCGGTCGGCGAAATCGCCAAGGCCTTTCCCGGCATGGTGAAAGATGGCGCGGTGGACCGCCGCCGGCTGGGCGACAAGGTGTTCAAGGATCCGAAGGCGCGCGCGCGCCTGGAGGCCATTCTGCACCCCCTGGTGCGGCGCTCGTCGGAAGCGTTCCTGCGCCGCCAGGCCCGTCGTCGCCAGGGGCTGGTGGTGCTGGATATCCCTTTGCTGTTTGAAACGGGCGGCGAGGTGCTGTGCGATGCGGTCATGGTGGTCAGCGCCCCGGCCTCGGTTCAGGCGAGCCGCGTGCTCGGCCGCGCGGACATGTCGGAGGGCAAGTTCCGGGCGATCCGCGCGGCACAGTTGTCCGACGCGGAAAAGCGCCGGCGGGCGGATTTCGTCATTTTGACCGGGTTGAGCAAGGCGCAGACCTTGCGGCAGCTGACGGCCGCCGTCACACTGCTGCGGCAGGGCCGTTGGAGGCCCAGCCGTGGGAAAGCGGCCCGCCGCCGCCCGCCTTTTCGGATGCACCATGCGTGAAGTTGTCCTTGATACGGAGACCACCGGCTTCGACCCTGACAGCGGGCACCGCATCGTCGAAATCGCCTGCCTCGAACTGCAGAATCACATGCCCACCGGCCGCCATTTCCAGCAATATGTTCACCCCGAACGCGGCATGCCGGAGGAGGCGTTCAAGATACATGGGCTGAGCGCCGAGTTCCTGTCCGGTTTTCCGGTCTTCGGAGAGGTGGCGGATAGGTTCCTGGAGTTCATTGCCGGGGCGCCCCTGGTCATTCACAACGCCGCCTTCGATCTGAAATTTCTCAACGCGGAGCTTGCCGGCGCGGGGCGGACGTTGCTGCTCGCGGAGCGTGCGGTCGACACCGTGGCGCTGGCGCGCCGGCGTTTCCCCGGGGCGCAGGTGAGCCTCGATGCTTTGTGCCGCCGCTTCGAGATCGACAATTCCGCGCGGTCCCTGCACGGCGCGCTGCTCGATTGCGAGCTTCTGGCCGATGTCTACCTGGAACTGCGGGGCGGCCGGCAGCCGGGATTCGATCTGGCCAGTGCCGAGTCGGAAACCGCCGGCCGGCGGGGGAACGCGGACAAACCGCGGCGGCCGCCGCGGCCACATGCGCCCACGGCTGCCGAGGCCGACGCGCACGAGGCCTTCGTGGACCGTATGGGGGATTCCATTTGGCGCCGTTGAGGCAAGCGGCCGCCGGCGGCCCGGCAGGGGATGGTGATGCGCTCCAGGCTGCCGGTCAAACGTTGGCGGGTTCCGTCCGGGGCTTGACCTTCCGCTGATTGCGCTGGACCTGCTGGAAATCGATGGGATTGAGCAGAAGCGGCGGAAATCCGCCGTCGCGCGTAGCATTGGCGACGACCGCCCGAACGAACGGGAACACGTAACGGGGCGTTGCGACCAGGAGCCATCGATTGGTCTGGGCGTTAGTCAGGCCCTCGGCGATGGTGACGAGGGCGGCGTACTGAAGATCGATGATGAACGCCGCCGTGTCATCGTGGTACGCCTTGATTTCGAGATTAATGACCACCTCGTAGGTCCGTTCCTCCCGAACCTCGGAAGCCAGCTCGACCCGAACCTTGATGTCCGGCCCCTCGTCGCCGAATTCGGTGAAGATCTCCGGCGCATTGGGATTCTCGAACGAGAGATCCTTGAGGTACTGCCGATGAATCGTAAAAGGCGGCCTCGGCGGCGTAAAGACTTCCGGATCGGCAGCGGCCTCCGGCGGCTGTTCTTGGCTGCTATCGTTATCGTCGGCCACGTCGTTATCGTCGGGCGCGTCGTTGCTGTCGCTGGCGTCGGAACGCTTTTCGTCCATGACCGGCTTCCTCGTTTGGGCGCGGTTTGGCTATCACGACTGAGCCTCGCGAACAACCGCGTTGGGCCCGGGCTCGCGGGGATCGAAGCGGATGATCGCGGCGTTCGGCGCTTCCTCGCCGGTCAACCCGCGGATGAAGCCCCAGTGCGTGACGATCAGCACCTGGCGCCAATCGGGCCACGCGGCCGCATCGCGGGTGAATTGCGCGCAACGTGCGGACAGTTCCGCCTCGCTCTCCTCGGGCTCGGGCCACCACCGCTCGGGCAAATCGGCGAAGTCGAACCGAGGCCAGCGTCGCGACAGATCGGAGCGCGGTGACCCGATATCGCAGCGAAAAAAGGCACGCTCGCGGATTATGGGTTCGATCGACACGGACAGAGCCAAGACGCCGGCAATGATTTCGGCCGTCTCCAAGGTTCGTGCGTAGGGGCTCGCCACGATTCGCGCGATATCGTACGCCCCGAGCGATTCGGCCGCTGCCGCGGCCTGCTCACGACCCACCGGCGTCAGGCCGGGATCGACATAGCCCGGGTCCCGGCGCGTTGTGGAGAAAACCACATTGAAGTGGGACTGCCCGTGGCGCAAAAGGATCATCGGAGCCCTTCCGGGCCGTCATCATCCGCGCTGGTCCCGCCGGGCCGCGGTCGATCGCTGACGTCGTGATATTCGCCCTCGAGAACCGCGTTCGGGGCGCGCGAACGCTCGTCTTGGCCATCCGGACGAATCTCTTGTCCGTCGACCCAGACCCGCGTCTGGGAGGAGGCTTCGAGACGGCGGGCGAGCCACGCGCGGAGCATGTCGCGGAACGGCGGAAGGAAGAGCGCCAGGCCGACGGCATCGGTCAGGAAGCCTGGCGTCAACAGCAAGGCGCCGGCAATGACCAGGCAAAAACCATCGAACAGCTCCCGCGCCGGCAACTGTCCGCGGTCGAGTTGCTCGCGGCCCCGGGCCAACGTGGCCAGTCCCTGCATCCGCAATTGCCAGGAACCCACGATGGCGGTCGCCACCACGAGCGCCAGGGTCGGCCAAAGGCCTATGTAGCCGCCCACTTCGATGAACAAACCGATCTCGATCAGCGGGACCCCGATGAAGGCGGCGATGAGTAGAATGCCCAATCTTGTTCTTTCCTTGGCAGTTTCTTATGTACTTGATGTACAATCCGAGGGAGTTCCGCTTTTGGACCGCTGGTTGGTGGCCCGGAGGCGCCTCGTCTCGGATCTCATACCGTGCTGCGGTGGTGGGGTCCAGTAGTCACTCGCCGATTGCCGTAGTAAGCTTGGCCCTCGGCGGGAGACGTGACTTTTGTGGGAACGAGGCTAAATGGGCGACGGCATCCAGTTCCTTGATATCATACTTTTTGGCGCGATCGCGGCGTTCCTGATCTTGCGGTTGCGCAGCGTGCTGGGCCGCCGGAGCGGCCACGACCAGTCGCCCAAGCATGATCCGTTCCGCGACCGGCGCAAGGAAGACTCGCCCGAGGACAAGGTGATCCAGCTGCCCGATCGGACCAGCCCGGGCGAAGCGGAAGACTTGGCGGAGGCCGGGGTGGCTGCGGGCACTCCCGTCGAACAGGGGCTGACCCAGATCAAGCTGGCCGACCGCAGCTTCGACACCAAAGGATTCATCAACGGCACCAAGGCTGCCTTCGAGATGATCGTCTCGGCGTTTTCCCAGGGCGACAGCAAGACATTGCGGCCGCTGTTGAGCAACGATGTCTACGATGACTTCAACGGCGCAATCAAGGCGCGCGAGGAACGCGACGAAACCTTGGAAAGCACGCTGGTCGGTATATCCGAGGCCGACATCATCGAAGCGGAGCTGCAAGGCAAGACCGCCTTCGTGACCGTCAAGTTCATCACCGAGCAAATCAACGTCACGCGCGATGCGCAAGGCGAGGCGGTCAATGGGGATTCCGGGG
>JAZFZX010000260.1:0-2295 GCA_036444135.1 Kiloniellales bacterium
CAGCGCATCGGCTTGGCCGACAAGCTTGGGTTCAAGCCGTGAGAATATGCGTCTTTGGCGCCGGCGCGATCGGCAGCTATCTGGGTGGCGGGCTCGCGCGCAGCGGCGTCGAGGTCACGCTGATCGCGCGCGGCGCCCATTTGGAGGCCATGAAAGCCGACGGCCTCACCCTGCTCATCGACGGCAAGCCCCGCACCGTCCGGCTGCGTTGCACCGACGACCCGGCCGAGGTCGGGGCCCAGGACCACGTCATCATCACGCTCAAGGCGCCTTCGCTTTCCGGCGTGGTCGACCGGCTACAACCGCTGCTCGGGCCCGAGACCTCGGTGGTCGAAGCGATGAACGGCATTCCCTGGTGGTATTTTTACCGGCTCGAGGGGCCGTGGCAGGACCGGCGGCTGGAAAGCGTCGACCCGGGCGGCCGGCTGTGGGACCTGATCGGACCCGAGCGGGCGATCGGATGCGTGGTGTATCCGGCCTGCGAAATCGTCGAGCCCGGCGTCGTCCGGCATGTGAGCGGTAATCGTTTTATCTTGGGCGAGCCCGACGGCAGCAAGTCGCAGCGTTGCCGGAAGCTGAGCCACGCGATGGCCGGGGCGGGCTTCAGCGCGCCGGTGCGCCGGCGAATCCGCGACGCCATCTGGGTCAAGCTTTGGGGCAATCTGTCGTTCAACCCGATCAGCGCGTTGACCCACGCGACCCTGGACGTCATCGCCACCGATCCGGGCACCCGCGGCCTTGCCCGCAACATGATGCTGGAGGCCCAGGCAATCGCCGAAAGGCTTGGCGTGCGCCTGGGCATCGGCGTCGACAAGCGCATCGAGGGTGCGGCGTCGGTCGGGACGCACAAAACCTCGATGCTCCAGGACCTGGAGCGTGGCCGGCCGATGGAAATCGACGCGCTGGTCACCGTGGTTCAGGAAATGGGGCGTCTGGCCGAGGTGCCGACCCCCTTTATCGACGCCGTCCTGGCCCTGGTCCGCCAACGCGCCCGTGCGGCCGGCTGCTATCCGCCGTCGGCCGGTGTCCTCGCCGCGACAAATTATACCAAATGACTCTGATCGATTCGGCGTAGAGGGGATTCCCCGGCGAGCGGTTGGCATATATAGTGGTTTCATGGCTAGGAAACCACGAATTGTTGGGCACCTGAGTTCCGAGGAGCTGTGGCGTCGGTATCGCTCGGCGGGCGATGCGGTGGCGCGGACGCACTACCAGATGGTCTGGTTGTTGAGCCGCGGGGAGAACCTCAAGTCGTGCGCCGAGCAGGTGGGCTATTCGGCGCGGTGGGTGAGCGCGATCCTTAGGCGCTACAACACCGAAGGACCGGAGGCCCTGGGCGACCGACGCCATGGCAATCGGGGTCAGGAGCCACTGTTGTCGCCGGCCGAGCAAGACGAGCTTCGCCAGGCGATGACCCGCGAGCCGCCGGAGGGCGGGCTGTGGAACGGGCCGAAGGTGGCGGCGTGGATCGGGCGCAAGCTCGGGCGCGACAACATTGCGCCGCGGCGCGGCTGGGTCTACCTCAGGCGTCTGGGCTACACCCTGCAACGGCCGCGTCCGGCCCACGCGGACCGGGCCGGCGCCGAGGCGCAGGCGGCGTTTAAAAAAAACTGCTGGCGCGGGTCGCCGCCCTCAAGGCGCGGCACTCCGACATGCCGGTCGAGGCCTGGGCTTTCGACGAGCACCGGCTCGGCCTGAAGCCGATCCTGCGGCGCGTCTGGGCGCCCCGGGGCGAGCGCCCCAAGGCCCGCGCCCGGCCGCGCTATCAGTGGCTCTATCTCTACGCCTATGTGCAGCCGCAAACGGGCGCGGTCGAGTGGTTGATCGCCAACACGGTCAATACCGGGATCATGAATGAAAGCTTGCGCCTGTTCGCCAAGTCGGTCGGCGCCGGAACCGACCGGATCGTCGTGCTCGTCATGGACAACGCCGGCTGGCACCGGGCTCGCGACCTCGCGGTGCCCGACGGCGTCCACATCGAATACCAGCCGGCCTACACCCCGGAGCTGCAGCCGGCCGAACGGCTTTGGCCGCTCACCAACGAGGCGGTGGCCAATCGCTCCTTCCCCTCCCTCGAGCCCCTCGGCGAGGTCATCGCCAACCGCTGCCGCCAGCTCTCCGACCAGCCCGACACCATCCGTCACCACACCCACTTCAACTGGTGGCCGAACACCCTATGACGAAGGAATCATGGGAATTTGGTATCATTCACCAACGGGGTGAACCGATGATGACACAGGGTGTGTTGCCGTTCCAGTACGAGGAAGCGCCCGCGGGCGGCGATGTGACGGCGCT
>JAZFZX010000261.1:0-2263 GCA_036444135.1 Kiloniellales bacterium
TGCAGAAGCTGCAGGTGACGGTGCGCTACAACACGCCGATGGAGGCGGGCGAAGTGGCGGACTTCGGCGCCGACGCGGTGGTGCTGGCAACCGGTTCACTGCCGTCGGAGAGCGGCTTTCAGCGCAACCTGCCGCACCTCGACCAGCTGCCCGGCATCGAACGCCGCAACGTCTGGTCGGTGCACGACGTGATGAGCCGCACGGCGCGGCCGGGGACGCGGGTCATCCTGCTCGACGACATCGGCCACTGGCAGGGCTGCGGCACCGCCTGGCATCTGGCCGAGCAGGGCCACGCGGTGACCCTCGTCGTGCCCCATCCCATGGCCGCCTGGGACCTGCTGCGCACCTCGGTGGACTGGCCGCTGCGCCGCAAGCTGAAGGAACTGGGCGTCGAGACGATCACCGATTCGGCGGTCTCCGAGTGGCACGGCGATGGGGCGACGGTGGTGGACCTGTTGTCGGGCGGCGAGCGGCGTCTGGAGGCCGACGCTCTGGTGTTCGCGACCGTCACCCAGTCCGAGACCTGGCTGGCCGACGAGCTGGCCGGCAGCGATCTGGAGATCCACCCGATCGGCGACTGCGTGGCGCCGCGCCACGCCAACATGGCGATCTACGAGGGCCGCAAGCTGGCCCTGGCTTTGTGAGCCGGTCGGCTCGCGCCGCCTAACTCAACAGAATATCCTCGAAGGGGAAGGTGGAGAGCAGAACAGGCCCCTGCTCGGTGATCAGGACCATTTGCTCCAGCTTGACCCCTTCGGAGCCGCCGACCGCGCCGACGTAGCTCTCGACGCACATGACCATACCGGGCTCCAGCTGGCCGTCGTAGATGTAGTGCGCGTCCTCGGGATAAAAGATGACCGGCCATTCGTCGGACATGCCGGCGCCGTGGGCCAGCGCCGGATAATGCTGCGTGCGGAACTCTTCGGGCTGGCGCAGCGCCGTCTCGCTCACCTCGCGGAACGACCTGCCGGGCCGCATCAGTTCGATGTTGTGGTGGATCTCTTCGTGGGCCCGCTGGTAAAGCTCCTTCTGATGGGCCGTGGGCGTGCCTGGCCCGCAGTGGAAGACGCGGCTGATGTCGGCGAAATAGCCGATCGGCCCCACCATGTCGGTGTCGAAGCCCACCAGGTCGCCGGCCCGGATGCGCCGGCTGCACGCCTCTTGCAGCCATGGGTTTGTGCGGTCGCCGGACGACAGCAGGCGGCCTTCCATCCAGTCGCCGCCGGCTTCCATGTTGGCCTGCCAGAGGTGCGACCAGAGCTCCAGCTCTGTCATGCCTGGGCGCAGGTTCTCGCGCATCCGCCAAATCCCGTCCTCGGCCACCGCGATCGCGTGGTTGATGCAGAGCACCTCTTCGGGCGACTTGATGGCGCGTGCGGGCTCCACCACGTCGGCGGCGTCGCAGACCTTGAGGCCCAGCGCCTCCAGCGCCCGCGGCGCACGCGGACCGACCCGCTCGATCGCCAGGCGCCGGTTGCCGCCGCCGTGCTTCGTCACCAGGTCGGCCATCTGGGCCGCCCAGCGGTCGATCCACTCATCCAAGCGTCCGCTGGCCCACATGTAGGTCAGCGGTATGAGCTCCGGGCTGATCTCGTCGATGGTCTCCAGCTCCTGTCCGGTGAAGCGCCCGGGCTGGGAGTCGAACAGCACCGTGGGCCCTTCGGCCGGCACGAAGAGGTAGGTCGCCGGGATGTGCGCCTGATAGATGGCGCAGTTGCGCAGGCCCGTGGCGTAGCGCAGCGAGTGCGGCGTCACCAGCAGACAGGCGGCCATGTCCTGCGCCTTGAGCTGCGCCCGGATGCGGCCGAGGCGGTAGCGCCGCATCCTGGCCATGTCGATCAGCGCCTCGGTGTCGGTGAGCATGGTGGGCGGCGTCTTTCGCGCCGCCTCCTCGAGGCTCAGCTCCCGATACCCCTTGGGCTCGACCAGCGGGCCTTTTTGGTGGGAGGGTTTGGGCACCGCGCGAGGGGGCCTGCCATCCGTCGCCTTGTGCGAGTTGTCGTTCATGCCAACCTGCCGTTCCCCGTACAGCCTACGCCGCCGGGCACCGCCGCGTCACGCCGCCGGGACATCGATGAAGACCTTGCCGCCCTCGACCCGCACCGGATAGGTCCTGAGGTCGATGCACACCGGCGGGCTCTTGGCCTTGCCGCTGGGAATATGAAAGCGGCCCTGGTGCAGCGGGCACTCGATGATGTCGCCGATCACCAGCCCGCCGGTCAGATCGGCCCCCTCGTGGGTGCAGACGCCGTCGGTGGCGAAG
>JAZFZX010000262.1:0-3416 GCA_036444135.1 Kiloniellales bacterium
GCGCCGCCGGACTGGACCGCCTGACCTTCGCGAACCTCTACCTCACCTCGCGGAACGGGGCGCAGGGCGGGGCGATGGCCGATCCCAAGGCCCTTTCCGATGCGGTCCGGTTGTTCGACGACACGGATCAGGATGTGGCCCAGGCACGCTTGGCGGCCCGGCAAAACGGCGAGCCCGAGGCGGACTCCCGCTCATGATGCCGGTGTCGGCGCTCCAAGCCACCTCATGTTAAAGTAAGCTCTCAGATTAAAAAAATACTATAAATTATTGTTATGAAGCGATTTATATCTTCCTGTATCCAAACGAATGGAGTGGGGGAAAGCCAAGGCCACGGCCCTGGCCACATCCATAGAGCCACGGGCGGGTGGCTTCCCATGGCCGTGTGCGCCGGCCACAACCGGCCCTTCCTGGGCAGCGATGCGCAACCATTGTGCAGCCGTCGTTACCCCGCACCCGGTTGCGAAAACCGGCACACTGCGCGCAGCATGTGCACGCTCCAGACCTCCAATCAGCTGATTTCCGGGTAGGTCTGGCGGCGCTGCTTTGACCGGATCTTCGCCCCGGGCCGCGGTCTGGTGCCGCCGGCGCGTAGGCGTGATGGTATCGCCGGCCGTCACCGTTTTCCCATGGCCAAGCGTGCGCTCCAGCCCCTGTTCCGCGATCGCCACCGACGGCGGCGAAACGCTTAAAATCGCTGGTTCCGGCGCCTCTCCGCCCTTGAAAAAGACCTCGACGCGCCGGTTGGCGGGTTCGGCCACGCCATCGGCAGTGGGAACTGCCGCCTGCCACTCGCCGCGCGCGGTCACCTCGATGCGCGCCGCGGCCACGCCCCGCGCCACCAAGGCGTCGCGAAAGACCTCGGCGCGCCTCAGCGACAGGTCGAGATTGTACGCCGCCGGCCCTCGCCGGTCGGCATGGCCGATCACCGTGAGTGCGGTCGCCGGGCGCCGGGCGGCCTCATCGGCCACGTGCTCCGCCGCCGCGTGCGCCCGAGCGTCAAGTGCCGCACTGTCGAAGGCGAACAGGACCACCGTAAACGGGACCCGTTCCTCGATGTCCAAAGTGGGCGCCGACACGGGCGGGGGTACCGGTTCCAGATCAGGTTTTAGCTCAAGAATAGCAGTTAATTCATTGACATAATTATAGAAAGAGTCTCGGCAAGCTGCGATGTGGTCTGGCTGGTGGTTCTCTTCCTGCTGTTCGATCCAACAATCGAAGCTGGCCTGCGCCTGGGCCGCAAGCTGGGGCGCCTTGAGCCGTGCATCGGCCTCGAACGCGGCCATCAGACGGTCCCGCGCTGCGGCCAACTCGGCCCGGTGGTCGCGCGGCACGCGCCATTCCTCGAGGCGCTCGGCTTCAACCTCCTCGCCCGCGGCGGCCCTGAGCCCCTTGCGGGCGAAGTGCCCGGCGTCGATCCAGTCGTACATCTCGTCGGCTTCGAACAGCGCGAAAGCCCGGTATTCCGCCACCAGAACACGGTTGAATTCCGGCCCCGAAGGTACGGTCCCGCGAATCGCCTCGATGTCATGGCCCATACAGGCCGACAGCAGCAACAGCCCAAGACAGAGGGAGGCCCGGTGCAGCACCGCGGCCACCCGGCCGCGGCCTGGAAGCCGCCTCATAAAAGTCCCAGGCCCTAGATTCGCGCGTTGCGTCATCTCGCCGCAATTCCCTTCGACCCCGCCACCAACGGCGCGGGACACCGGTCTCGTGCGGGAATAGCGGGGCCGGCTTAAGAAAGCGTGTAAGCGGTTCAAATACGGGACAAATGCACGACGCCGGGCGGCTGGGAAACGCCCCCATTCAACGCGGTGATGTCACCGAAATCGGCATCGGGCCCAAACGATTACGGCGCGCGCTTCAACGGCAACTTGAAGACCCGATACGATAATTTACTGGATCGCGTGACGCGGTTCCTTAGGATCGAGATCCCGCGCCAGCGACCGGCCTTCAGCCGAGCGGCGCTAATGGCTGTAACGGTGCCCCATCATGTCCCGGCAAACGCTCAACCTCACCGACAGGCTCTACGACTACCTTCTAGGGGTGTCCCTGCGCGAGCCGCCGTTGCTCGCCCGCCTGCGGGACGAGACCGCGAAGGTCCCGATGGCGGTAATGCAGATCTCGCCGGAGCAAGGCCAGTTCATGGCCCTTTTGGTGGAACTGATCGGCGCGCGCCGGACCTTGGAGGTGGGCACCTTCACGGGCTACAGCGCGTTGGCCGTGGCGCTGGCGTTGCCGCCCGAGGGCCGCGTGATTACCTGCGACATCAATGAAGAGATGACTGCGATCGCCCGCCGCTACTGGACCGAGGCCGGCGTCGCCGGCAAGATCGATCTGCGCCTGGCGCCGGCCGTTGACACGCTGGACGGGCTGTTGGCCGACGGCCAGGCGGGCCAGTTCGACTTCGCCTTCATCGACGCCGACAAGACCAACTATCTGGCGTATTACGAGCGCACGCTCGGGCTGCTTCGCTCCGGCGGCCTGATCGCCGTCGACAACGTGCTTTGGAGCGGCGCGGTGGCCGACCCCGAACGGCAGGACGACGACACCTCGGCGATCCGCGCCTTCAACGAGGCCCTGCACGCCGACGAACGGGTCAGCCTATCGCTGTTGCCGATCGGCGACGGCCTCACCCTGGCCCGCAAACGTTGAAGAACGCGGCGCAAGCCGTTGTGATCGCGTAGCAAATCCAACGCTGGGCAATTCGGCACCAAAGTCGGGTAACCTTTTGTCAGGGTTAATGAAACTTTAAGCCAAATTTAATCGCCTCTTCATGCCTCGATGGGAGACTGACTATCTCGGCTCGATACGCGGGCCGGGAGTGAGTGAACTCAAGAGGCTAGTCATGTGGAAGACTCTCGTGCTCGGCGCAGCCTTCACCCTGGCGTCCTCGGCCGCCTTCGCGGCACCGCAATGCAACACGCGCGATAGCGTGCTCGAGCTGCTTGCGCAGAAGTATTCCGAGGCGCCGGTCGCCATCGGCATAGCCAACAACGGCGGTCTGGTCGAGGTGCTGTCGACCGGCGACGGCAATACCTGGTCGATCATCATCACCTCGCCCCAGGGTATGAGCTGTCTGGTCGCTGCCGGCGAAGGCTGGCGCATTATCGAGCAGCTCGCAATGGACCCGGAGGCCTGACCGGCGTCGAGCCGTCGTCTGGCCTAAGGACCTGAGTCGAATGCCGGGTACATAACCCGGTCTCCCAGCCCGATACCCAATCGCGCCGCGGTCCCGCCGTTGATCTCGAGCACCCCCCGCACGGGCATGCCGGAAGATATGGTGGTCAGGGAAAAGGGCACGGTCCGTTCCGCGATCCGCACAACTTCACCGTCCTCAGCAATGAACAGCATGTCGAGCGGAATCGCCGTATTCCGCATCCACATCTTCACGCGCCGCGCCGGCCGGTAGATGAACA
>JAZFZX010000263.1:0-5753 GCA_036444135.1 Kiloniellales bacterium
GGCCCCTGAGCGCCGCCTCGTCGTAAGCCTCGCCCACCAAGGGTTCGGGATCCAGCTTCCAGTCGCCGGTATGGAGCACCGTTCCCGCCGCCGTGCGGATGACCAGCGCGTTGGGTTCCGGAATGGAGTGGGTCAGCGTGATCAGCTCCACCCTGAAGGGGCCCACCTCGAAACGTCCCGACAGGGGCACCACGATCAGCTCCGCCTCGCCCTCCAGGCCGGCCTCCGCCAGCTTGCCGCGTACCAGCGCGGCGGTGAAGGGTGTCGCGTAGATCGGGCACCGCAATTGCGACCACAGATAGGGCACCGCACCGATGTGGTCTTCGTGGGCGTGGGTAAGGACAAGCCCGGCGAGCGCCTCGCGCCGCTCGACGATGAAGGCCGGGTCGGCCATCAGGATGTCGAAGCCGGGGGCGCCGGGATCGGCGAAGGTGATGCCCAGATCCACCATCATCCACGCCCCGTCGTGGCCGTAGAGATTCAGGTTCATGCCGATCTCGCCGGTCCCGCCCAGCGGTAGGAAGTAAAGCTCGTCGGCGCCCGGGGCCCGAGACCGCCTTGCGTTCATGCCGGGGCCTCGCTGTTGGCCCGGTAGATGGCCAGCAGTCCGCGCAGGGTCAGATCGGGATCGACGTGCTCGATGGCATCGGTTGCCTCGGTGAACAGCGGCGCCAATCCTCCGGTCGCGACGACCTGGGGATTGTCACCGCGCTCCGCCTTGATCCGCGAGACCAGGCCTTCGATCAAGCCGACATAGCCCCAGTAGACACCGGACTTCATGGCCGGCACCGTCGCCTTGCCGATCACTGTTTCTGGACGTTCGACCGGAATGCGCGGCAGTTGTGCGGCGGCCTGATAGAGGGCCTCGACCGAGAGGTTGATGCCCGGGGCGATGATGCCGCCCTCATAGGCACCGGTCTCGCCGATCACATCGAAGGTGGTGGCGGTCCCGAAATCGACGATGATCAGCGGCCCGCCATAGCGCTCGTGAGCGGCCCGCGCGTTGACCAGGCGGTCGGCCCCCACGTCCTGCGGACGGTCGACCGCCACCTCGATGCCGAGATCCACGCCCGCCGCCCCAATTTCGAGCGGTTCCACGTGAAAGTATCGCTGGCACAACGAGACGAGCGATTGCCGGGCCGCGGGCACCACCGAGGCGATGATGGCGCCGGTTACGTCCTGCACCTTCAGGCCCGAGACGGCCATCAACTGAGTCAGCCACACGGCGTATTCGTCGGCGGTCCGTGTCTTGTCCGTGGCCGCGCGCCATTGGTCCCGCAGATCTCCGCCGTCGAAGACCGCAAAGACGACGTTGGTGTTTCCGGCGTCTATGGCGAGAAGCATGGTTATTCGCTTTGGTCCACGAAGTAGACGTCACCCGCGGCGATCTTCCTGATGCGGCCGTCCGGCTGCTCCAAGACCAGCGTCCCGTCGGCATCCAGGTCCTTGAAGCGGCCGTCGAGGGTTTCCTTGGGCAGGTTCACCCTGATCGCCTCGCCCAAGCCGCGGGCGTGGCTCAGCCAAGTCTGGCGGATGGGCGCAAACCCGTCGTCAAGCCAGCGGTTCACCCAGGTCATGAAATGGCGGGCGAAGGATTCGAGCAGATCGACCGGCGCCACGCTGCTGGGACAGCCTTCGAAATAGAGGCTGGTGGCCGGCGGATCGAGGTCTTCGGGGTGGCTGCACAGGTTGACGCCGATGCCGAGGATCACCCATTCGACGCCGTCGCCGCGCATCTTGGACTCCATGAGGATGCCGGCGCCCTTGCGGTCATTGAGGAGAACGTCGTTCGGCCACTTGTACCGCACTTCGATCATGGGCGGCGCCACGCTGCCGATCGCGTCGCCGAGGGCCAGGGCAGCCGCAAAACCAAGCTGCGCCGCTTCGTGCGGGCTGCACTCCGGACGCAGGACGAGAGAGAAAAATAGGTTGCCGGACCCGCTGACCCAGCGGCGGCCGCGGCGGCCCCGGGCCTCGGTCTGCTCGCGCGCCCAGACCAGCGTACCGTCCTCGGCGCCCTGTTCGGCCCGCCGCCAGGCTTCCGAGTTGGTGCTGTCGACCGTGTCCAATGCCACCAATCGATAGGCCGGCGGCAGTTGAGGATGTTCGGGCCCGCCGCGCTCGCTCATTCGGTGAACAGTGCCGCCGCCGCCATCCCGGCGCCGTCGAGCACCGGGCTCACCATCAACACGAAAAAGATCACGATGATTCCAGTGATCGCGAGGATGGCGGCCATCTCGCGCCCGATGGGCCGCTCGAAGGCCTCGGACGGCTCGTCGAAGTACATCAGCTTGACGATGCGCATGTAATAGAAGGCCGCCACGACCGACGACAGAACCCCGATCACGGCCAGGGTGTAGAGCTCCGCCTGGATCGCCGCCAGGAAGATGTAAAGCTTGCCGAAGAAGCCGGCCAGCGGCGGAATTCCGGCCATGGAAAACATGAAAGCCGCCAGCATCGCGGCCATCATCGGGTTGGTCTTACTGAGCCCCTTCAGGTCCTCGATGCCCTCGACCATGCCGTCGCGTCGGCGCATGCACAGGATGCAGGCGAAGGTCCCGACGTTCATCGCCAGATAGATGGCCAGATAGATCGCGATCCCGCGGACCCCCGCCTCGGACCCGGCGGCCAGGCCGACCAGCATGTAGCCCACGTGACCGATCGAGCTGTACGCCATCAGGCGCTTGATGTTGGTCTGGTTGATCGCCGCGAAGGCCCCGAGCAGCATCGACGCAAGGGACACGAAGATGATGATCTGCTGCCACTGCGCGAACAGATCGCCGAACGGTTCGATCATGACCCGGACGATCAGCGCCATGGCAGCGATCTTCGGCGCGTTGGCGAGAAAGGCGGTCACCGCCGTGGGGGCGCCCTCATAGACGTCGGGCGTCCACATGTGGAAGGGCACGGCAGAGATCTTGAAAGCCAGGCCAGCGATGACGAAGACGAGCCCAACGATGAGCCCGACCGACGGTTCCTCGCCCCCGGCGGCGAACGCGGCGAAGACCTCGCCCAAGGCGTCGAAGCTGGTGGTCCCCGAGAAGCCGTAGACCATGGAGCTGCCGTACAGCAGCATGCCCGACGACAAGGCCCCGAGGACGAAGTACTTGAGCCCCGCCTCGCTCGACCTGAGCGTGTCCTTACGGAACGCGGCCATGACGTACAGCGACAGGCTCTGCAGCTCGAGACCGAGGTAAAGCGAGATCAAGTCGTTGGCCGAAACCATCATCAGCATGCCGAGGGTCGCGAAGACCATCAGCACCGGGAATTCGAAGCGCGACATGCCCTCGCGCTCCACGTAGCGCATGGACATGACCATGGTGAACAGGGAGCCGAGCAGGACCAGCGCCTTCATGAAGGCCGTGAAACCGTTGGCCACGAACAGGCCGCCGAAGGCCGAGGCATCGACGTGCCACGTGAAGGTGACCAGCACCAGGGCGATGGCAACCGACGCGACCGCCAGGACCATCACCATGGTGGTTGCGCTGCCGCGGTAGAAGACCCCCACCATCAGCAGCATCATGCCGGCAACGGACAGGAAGGTTTCCGGCAGGGCGGTGATCAGGTCGGCATAGATCATCGCGGCGCCCTTCCCGTCACTTGCCCGGCCACAGGCCGGCCACCGAATTGCCCTCGGCGGCCGCCAGGGCAGCGTTGTAGTTGTCGATCAGGTTGCTGATCGAGGCCGACATGACATCGATGAACGAGGCCGGGTAGATGCCCATCCAGAAGACCAAGGCGATCAGGGGCGCGAAGACCACCTTTTCGCGCCACACCAGGTCGTTGATCGACTTGAGGTCGACCTTGGTCATGATGCCGAAGATGACGCGCCGGTAGAGGTAAAGCATGTAGGCGGGGCCCAGCACCATGCCGATGGCGCACAAGGTGGCGACCCAGGTATTCACCTGGAACAGCCCCACGAGCACCAGAAACTCGCCCACGAAGCCGCTGGTCCCGGGCAAGCCCACGGAGGCCAGCATGAAGATCATGAAGAACAGGGCATAGGCCGGCATGCGTTCCACCAGGCCGTCGTAGCGGTCGATCCGGCGGGTATGAATACGGTCGTAGACCACGCCGACGATCAGGAACAAGGCGGCCGAGACCACGCCGTGAGACAGCATTTGGATCATCGCCCCTTCAAGGCCCTGCTGCGTGACCGAAAAGGCGCCCGCCGTGACGAGGCCCATGTGGGCCACCGAGGAATAAGCAATCAGCTTCTTCATGTCCTCCTGGGCGAGCGCGACCAGCGAGGTGTAGATGACCGCGATGATCGACAGCGTGAAGACCAGCGGCGTGAAGAATTCCGAGGCCAAGGGGAACATGGGCAGCGAGAAGCGCAGGAATCCGTACCCGCCCATTTTTAAGAGTACCCCGGCCAGGATTACCGAGCCGGCGGTCGGCGCCTCGACGTGCGCGTCCGGCAGCCAGGTGTGCACCGGCCACATGGGAACCTTCACCGCAAAGGAGGCGAAGAACGCGAGCCACAGCCACTTTTGCAAGGTGGCGGGCAAATACGTGGTCAGCAGGACCGGGATCTCAGACGTGCCCGTCGTGAAGTAGATCGCCAGGATGCCGAGCAGCATCAGCACCGAGCCGGCCAGCGTGAAGAGGAAAAACTTGAAAGCCGAATAGACCCGGCGTTCGCCACCCCAAACCCCGATGATCAGGAACATCGGGATCAGCACGCCCTCGAAGAAGACATAGAAGACGAAGAGGTCGAGGGCACAGAACATGCCCACCATCAAGGTCTCGAGCACCAGGAAGGCGACCATGTATTCCTTGACCCGCACCCGGATCGCGTCCCAGCTCGCGATCACGCAGAGCGGGATCAGCAGGGTCGACAGCATGACGAACGGCATGGAGATGCCGTCGACGCCCATGCGGTAGACGATGTCGAACTCGGGAATCCAGGGGACCTCTTCGAGGAATTGGAAGTCGGCGGTGCCGCGCTCGAACCCGAACCAGATGAACAGCGACAGCACGAAAGTAGTGAGCGAGGTCCACAACGCCACGTAGCGCGCATTGCGCGCCACCACCTCCGCGTCGCCGCGGATGATCAGGATGAAGCCCGCCCCTACCAGCGGCAGGAAGGTCGTGAGCGACAGAAGGGGCCAGTCCTGCATCACCGGCTCATCCCAGATGCACGATCAGGTACCAGGTAATCAGGGCCACGACCCCGATCAGCATGGCGAAGGCGTAGTGGTAGAGATAGCCGCTCTGCAGTCGGCCGGCCCGGCGCGCCAGGTTCCTGGTGGCCGCCGCGATGCCGTCCGGCCCGACGCCGTCGATCACCGCGCCGTCGCCCGAGCGCCACAACCCGGCCCCCAGGTAGTGGGCGGGCTGGACGAACAGCCAATCGTAGAGCTCGTCGAAGTACCACTTGTTGTGCACGAACAGATAAATCGGACGCACCCGCGCTACCAGCATCCCCGGCAGGTCGGGTTTCAGGATGTACATGACGACGGCCAGGCCGATGCCACCCACGCCCATGACCACCGGCAGCAGCTTGACCCAAAGCGGCACGTTGTGGGCCGCTTCGATCGTGTCGTGCCCCTCCAGCACCAGCAGCGATTCGCCCCAGAAGACCTCACGGCCGTCGCCGACGAAGAGGCCCGCGCCGATCATGCCGACGACGACGGCGCCCACGGCCAGCACGATCAGCGGTATGGTCATGACCGGCGGCGATTCGTGGACGTGATCCATCACGTGGCGTTCGGCCCGCGGCCGGCCGTGGAAGGTCATGAACAACAGCC
>JAZFZX010000264.1:0-4440 GCA_036444135.1 Kiloniellales bacterium
TCAACGGACCGCTCTGGTTCATCCCGGGCTCGCACAAGAACGGCCCCGTCAAGGCGGCGCTGGACACCGCCACTACGAGCTATCCCCTGTGGTGCGTCGACCGCGGCGTGGTGGCCGAGCTAGTCGCTGGGCGCGGCATCGTCTCCGCGACGGGGCCGGCGGGCACGGCCCTCATCTTCGGCGACCTCATGGTGCACGGCTCGCCGCCCAACATGTCACCCTGGGACCGGCGGATCTTTTCACTGATCCTCAATCCAGCCGCCAACGCCTACACCAAAGAGCAGCGCCCGGACCATCAGCACCACCGCGATCTCGCGCCCGTGGTGCCGCTCTCCGACGATTGCCTGACGGCCGGCCAGACCGCTTGAGCCCGGCCGGGGCGCCGCGGGCCACGACGGTGATGTCTGGTACGGCGAAGCCCAGTGGCCATATCGTTCTGCGGCCCGATCCCGCTTTCACCAGCGGCGAAATCTGACACAATCACCCAGGGCGGGGTGCCCGATCCCCGTTCCGGCAGGGCACAGGTGGCGCGATGGCAGGAAACGATCCTCTGCTCGAACCGTTCAGGCTCAAGCACCTGACGCTGAAGAACCGTATCGTCAGCACGCCGCACGCCCCGTCCTACGCCGAGGACGGCAAACCCAAGGCGCGTTATCAGCTCTATCACGAGGAGAAGGCCAAAGGCGGGCTCGCCATGACCATGTTCGGTGGCGCGTCCTGCGTCGGCCCCGACTCGCCGTCGGTGTTCGGGCAGCTCTATGTCGGCGACGACAGCATCGTCCCCTATTTCCAGGAATTCGCCGAACGTATCCACAAATATGACTGCGCGCTGATCTGTCAGCTCTCCCACCTGGGCCGCCGGACGGTCTGGAACGAGGCCGGCTGGCTGCCGGTCATGGCGCCTTCGCGCGTGCGCGAGCCCGTGCATCGGGGCTTCCCGAAAGAAATGGACAAGGACGACATCAAGCGGGCCATCGGCTATTACGCGGCGGCGGCCCGGCGCTGCAGACAGGGAGAGCTGGACGGCTGCGAGATCCTCTCGCACGGCCACCTGCTGGAGCAGTTCCTGTCGCCTGTGACCAACCAGCGCAGCGACGAGTACGGCGGGTCGTTCGAGAACCGGCTTCGGTTCTCGATCGAAGTATTGGAGGCGGTTCGCACAGCCGTCGGAGACGACTTCATCGTCGGCATCCGGCTGGTCGCCAACGAGGACTTCGAGGGCGGCTTGACGCTGGACGATGGCATCGCCGCCGCCAAGGCCATCGAGGCGGCCGGCCTGGTCGACTACATGTCGGTCAACTTCGGCCACATAGAAACGGACTATGGGCTGGCGCAGCACGTGCCCGCCATGTGGTCGGCTCTGGGGCCGCGGCTCGACGTGCTGGCCGCGTTTCGCAAGCAGGTGCGCCTGCCGCTCATGCATGCCTGCCGAATCGCGGACCTGGCGACCGCGCGCCATGCCATTCGGGAGGGCATCATCGACCTCGTCGGCATGACGCGGGCGCACATGGCCGACCCGCACATCGTGAACAAACTGACGGCCGGCAAGGAAGCCACCATCCGCCCCTGCGTCGGGGCCGGTTATTGCCTGGACCGCATCTACGAATCTGCGGAGGGGACGCTGTGCATCCACAACGCTGCCACCGGCCGCGAGGCGACCATGCCGCATGTGGTACCGAAGGCGAAAGGCGCGCCCAGGAAAATCGTGGTGGTCGGCGGCGGCCCCGCGGGCCTGGAGGCGGCCCGGGTGTCGGCCGAACGCGGCCATCAGGTCGTGCTCTACGAGGCGACGGGCGCGCTGGGCGGCCAAATCGTCCTGGCGGCGAAGGCGGCCTGGCGCCGCGACCTGATCGGGATCGTCGATTGGTACCGGCAGGAGATCGAGCGGCTGGGCGTCGAAGTCCGCTGGAACAGCTATGCGGACAAGGAGATGGTGCTGGCCGACCGGCCGGGGGTGGTGATAGTCGCGACCGGCGGCGTGCCGGACTCTGATTTCGTCCCCGGCGGCGAACACTGCCTCAGCGTCTGGGATGCGCTCGCCGGCAGCAAACTGAGCGGCGCCATCTTGATCTACGACGATAACGGTCAACACCAGGGCCCGTCCTGCGCCGATCATCTAGCGAGCCAGGAGGGCGCTTCAGTCGAGCTGGTCACGCCGGACCGCTACGCCGCAGCGGACATGGGGACCCTCAATTTCCCGATCTATCTGCAGAACTTCTACCGCAAGGGCGTCACCGTCACGCCGGACCATCGCCTGACGTCGGTGGCGCGCGACGGCAATCGGCTTAAGGCCGCCTTTTCCAACGAGTACGGCGGTCCGGACATCGAACGCGTCGTCGACCACGTGATCGTCGAGCACGGTACGCTGCCCTTGGACGCGCTCTACGGCGATCTGCGGGCGGGATCGTCGAACAACGGGGTGACCGACTACCAAGCCCTGCTCGAAGGGCAACCGCAGATGCCACAGGCCGGCGCGGCGGGCGATTATCTGCTGTTCCGGGTCGGCGACGCGGTCGCCAGCCGAAACATCCATGCGGCGGTCTACGACTCGCTGCGGCTTTGCAAGGATCTCTAAGCGGCGATCGAAGGGGAGGAAATGGAATGTCGGCGCGCGTTCTGATCGTTGGCGCGGGAGACGCCGGCCTCAAGATCGCGGCGG
The DNA here is from genome assembly GCA_036444135.1 of Kiloniellales bacterium. Taxonomy (GTDB): domain Bacteria; phylum Pseudomonadota; class Alphaproteobacteria; order Kiloniellales; family JAKSDN01; genus JAZFZX01. The sequence continues at coordinate 2,660 of JAZFZX010000264.1, forward strand.
GCCTGGCGACTTGCCCGGGCGTGCGTCACATCGTTCTGGCCGACGCCCGCCTGGACAAGGTCAAGGAACCGCTCGCTATGATCGCCGCCTGCGGCAGCGCGGGCGTGAGCGTCCGGCAGATCGACGGCACCGACCCGAAGCAGATGACGGATCTGCTCGCCTCGGCGCGCGCGGATCTGGTGGTGCAGAGCGCCAGCCTCATCGGCCCCTGGGCCACCTTGGGCCGAGCGCATCCCATCGCGAAGGCCCTCGCCAGCGCCGGCCTGGGCGTGCAGCTGCCCGCGCAATTGCCGGTGCTGAAAACCGTCATGGAATGCCGGGCGGCGCTCGCCCTAAGCGTGCCGGTCGCGAACCTTTCGCTGCCCGATATGTCGCACGCCGTTTTGAAGACCCAGGGGCTCGCGCCCTTGATCGGCCTCGGCAACGTCACGATTCTGCTGCTCCGGGCACGGGCGGCGCTGCGCGCCGAGTGGGATGCCGAGGGACGGGAGGACGAGCCATTGCCGCTGCTGCGCCTCGTCGGCCACCACCACAATGTCTACGGCGTCATGCAGTGCCGGCCGCCGGATGACGAGCGGGACAGGGTACGGGTGATGGTGGGCGAGGCCGGGGACCTCCGTTCGGACCTGGCCTATCGTGGATCGCCGGTGCCGGCAGGTCCGGTCTACAACGTGATCACGGCCGCCGCGGCCCTCGAGGTGCTGAAGGGCCTGTTACCGGGGGCCGAACCGATCCGGATTTCCGCACCGGCGCCCCTGGGCAAGCTCGGCGGCTATCCGGTCGAGGTCTCCGCCGCGGGCGTGACGCTTGACCTACCCGCCGGATGCGAGCCGCACGACTGCGAGGCGTACCACGCGCGCATGACCAAGGCCGACGGGGTCGAGGCGATCGACGCCGACGGCACGGTTCACTTCACGACTGCAGCGAGTGAGATCCTGGCCCCGATCGATCCGCGGCTGGTCGAACCGCTGGCGCTCGGGGACCTGGCAAGCCGCGCCCAGCTGCTATGCAAGATCGTTCACAGCATCCCCTAGAACCGCATCCGTACCACCCGGCCCGTCACACACTTGATATAACACATAAAGATATGCGGATAACATATTGATATAGAGTTATTTTTGTAGGTAGCTAGGGCGACGATCCCGGCCGTGGATTAGAGGCCAGGGAGATCGGCCCCCTTCCGGCCCCGGCACCACATGGCCAGCATCACACCGGCAGCCCCGGCTTGCGCGGGCCGTCGAGCAAATGTTCGAAGTCGGCGGCGTCCTTGTAGGAGACCGAGTTCGACCAGTCGGTCCGCCATCTCACGCGATCGTCCCCGGGATAATTGGGGAGTTCCTTGGATGCGCGCTCGTGGAACTCCGCCAGGCACCGCCCGCGCCTCGTCCAACTGGCCGAGTTGGGGGCGGCTGGCGCGCGCAAACTTATTGACGCCATGCTGCTGCCGGTGTTGGCCGCTTGGGCAGCGGGTATCAGATCATGACCGGCCGGGCATTAGGGCGCACCGGCCATGCGTGTGCCGCTGTCTGTTCGTGTCCCAGCACGGCAGGCGGCGGTGTGCGCGACACCGATGGGTAATCTCTACAGCCCAAAGCGGTTCATAAATTTGGAAACACGAAAATCTAGAAACACGTACGCAAAAACAAAGGCCGTTCCCAATGCGGCCAGGAGCAGGGCGAATTCAGACACCATCGGTCTGCCAAAATATCGCAAAAAGCGTATCGCCACACCGCTATCTTTTTTTCGCAGTTGGATTGGACGAAATAATTCCTTGTGGTGGA
>JAZFZX010000265.1:0-5404 GCA_036444135.1 Kiloniellales bacterium
CCAGCCGGCGGCCTGGCCGATCGGTTCCGCGAGCGTGAGGATGGCCCAGTCGGCGAGGGCGTTCTCCGACGTGCCCTCCGCGGCCGGGTCGAAACGCGCGGAGCGCTCGTAGTGCCCGACGTCGGAATGGATCACGTACTGGTCGCGCTGATAGCCGGCGACGAAATGCAGTTCGCTGGCCGCCCACCAGCGTCCCTCGATCGCGTCGTAGAGGCAGTGGGCCGCAGTCATCACGTGGCGGATGCCGATGAGGAAGCCCGTGCAGTAGGCGCGGCCGCCGGCGTTGACCCGGCCGATGGCGCTCCACGGGTATTCCATGGCTTCGACGATCAGGCGCCCGTCGGGCTCGATCGCGGCGCCGGGCCGCGCCGCGGGTAACAAAGTCAAGACGGCCAGGGCCGCCAGGGCGAATCGCCGCCACCGAGCCGGGGGCTTGCGTGGCGGCGGGTTTGCGGTCGGTCGGTTCATTGCGGCGGCTGTGCGGCGGCTGTGCGGCGGTGGTCGGCGGTGGCCGGCGCGTGCGTCAGGCCGCGTCGATGCCGGCGATCAGCTTCTCGCCGGCGACGGATTCGACGGCGGCGCGGAGCGCCGCCACCACATCGGCGTCGTAGCGGTCGCCGTTCTGCTCCAGAATCTCCAGCGCCCGGTCGGCGGCGATGCCCCGGCGGTATGATCGGGGTTCGACCCGCGCGCAGAAAACATCGCAGACGCCCAGAATTTGGGCGCTCCGCCGGATCTCGTCGCCCGCCAGGCCGCTCGGATACCCCGTTCCGTCGAGCCGCTCGTGCATCTGGCGGATGGTTTCCAGGACCGGCAGTTCAAATTCGATTCCCTTGAGGACGCTCTCGGCATGCGTGATGTGTGCCTGCAATTGCGCGATCTCGCCGGCGTCCAGGCGCTCGCTCTTGGTCAGCAGCGCGCGGGGCACCGCCAGTTTGCCGATCTGCGACAGGTTCGCGGCGACTTCGACCGTCGCGACCTCCTCCGGCGATGCACCCAGCCGCCGGGCGGCCTCCGCGGCGAAGTGCGCGACCCGGGTCGAATGGCCGGCCAGGTAGGGGTCCCGCAGCTCGACCGCGCGCACCAGGGCGGCCACCATCTGCTCGACCGCGCGTTCTTTCTTCCGTTGCTCGTCGATGAGTTCCGTGACATCGCGGGCGACCGAGACGATGCCGGCGACCTCGCCGGACTCATCGGGGAAGGGAACCTTCGAGATCTGCAACTGCCGTGGCTGGTTGCCCAGGTAGACCTCGCAGTCGTCGGTCACCGGCCGGCCGCTCGTCAGAGCCTGCTTGTCCGAGATCTTGAGCCGCTCGGCGGTGCCCTGGCCAAAGATTGCGGCATCGTCCTGGCCGGCGATCTGATCCGCCGGCCGGCCGACCGCATCGGCGAAGGCGGCGTTCACGTAGCGGTAGGTGCCATCGAGATCCTTCAGACCGATATAGTCGGCGATCGAACCATTGATCGAATCCAGCAGCCGGCGCTGCGACTCGATGCGCGCCGCCAGCTTGCGGAACTGTTCGGCCATGTCGCTGCTGTGGCTTTCGGCGATGCGCCACCAGAACGCCGCGAAGGCCGTGGCCACCGCCAAGACCAGCAGGATCGCCACGCCGACGACGGCCCGGGTGAAGGAATCGAGCTCTGCCTCCGCAGCCGCGGAGTCGATCTCCTGAACGATCCACCAGGCCGTCCCCGGAACCGCGGCCCCGGCAGAGTAGACCTCCAGCTTGCCGCCGAGTGTCTGCCGCCGGGCGAACGAAATGCCGCCGTCGCTGTCGATCAGATCGGACGGGACAAGGGGCTGCAGGGGCGGCGAGGCGCCCGGCAGGATCTCGATGAAGCCCTCGCTGCTCTCCTGAATGAGCCGCAGGCGTTCGCCGGGCTGCGACAAGGCCCGGGGTGTCAGGACCGCGGCGAAGGTGCCGGCGACTGGGGCCGTCAGCAGCAGGATGGCCGCCGGGCGACCTTCGCCCGGTTCGACCTGCACCGGAAAGATCGGTGCGTAAAGATCCATGACGATCCCAGCGGCTGCGGCGCGGGCCGCGCCGTAGCGCACGGTGCCTTCACCGAAAAGCTCCTGGGATTCGGTCTTCTGCGGCGACGTAAGCCCGGCGGCGCCGCCGCTGGAAATGTAGGGTTTGCCCTCGGGGCCGATGAGATAGGCGGCGAGAAAGCTGGTTTCCTTTACGAAATCGGTGAGCAGCTGCTCCATGTAGGGCAGCTGCAGCACCAGGGGATCGACCGGCGAAACAGCCGTCTCCGGTTGGCCGCGGGGCTCCGAACCGACAACCTCCGATAGATCGCCGCCGGCCAATGCGAGCTCGGTGACGAACAGCCGAAACAGCTCGCTATCGACGATCCGCCCGGCCAGGACTGTGTTGCCTTCGAGCCAGGTGCCGAGAACCTGTGCCTGGCCCTCGGCGAGGATGCGCAGGCGCCGGTCGAGCTCGTTTTCCAGATCCGCGCGCTTGTCGGAGACGAGCACGGTTGGCACCAGGACGGCGGCGGCCAGGATGACGGCGAACACCAAAAGGCCGGCGGCCAGGGTGCGCTGAGTCACCACCGGCTGCCGCTTGGCGCGTGTCTCGTCGGACAGGAAAGCGAAGAGGCCCGCCTCTTCGTCACGTGCCATGTTTCCTGTCCCTTCTTACTGGTCGCTTGCGCGGAATGCGGTCCTTGGGATGGCCCTGTTGTGATCCACGTGGGCCCAGCGGGTGGTCTCGTTCATGGAGTACTGCGGAATATAGTGGCGGTAGCGCATATGAGATGTAATGAAATTGGAAAGGCTGTCCAGGATCAAGATGTCGTTTGGCTCGTAAACCGCCAAAACGGCGTGTCCGATGTTCCTGATGCGGTCATAGAGGACCACGATCCGCAACTCATCGCTGCCAAAACCGAGTTGCCGCAGGGCAAAGAACTTGGCGATGGCGTAGTCCTCGCAATCGCCGGAGCGGGCCATGAACTCGCTCGGGCTGGCCCAGAACTCACGCCGGCCATAGAGCTCGCGGTCCGTTTTGTAGGGCCAGCGGTTGAAGAAGCGGTTGACGGCGTGCAGCTTGTCCATGCGGGCCAGCGGCGCGGCCGCAATCTGCAACTGCCGCCAGGACCTGAGGGCAGGGGTGCTGCAATGCTCGTTGTCGCTCGTGCATTCGGTGAAGGCGGGGCCGTCGCTCGCCATGCGGCTGAGTATTTTCTGCCATTGCGGGAGGCCCCGCAGCGACGCGTTGGTGAATTCCACGCTGCCGAACAGTCCACCCACCGAGGCTTGCCCACCCACCGGGGTTTGCCCACCCATCGGGGTTTGCGCCAGGGCCAGCACCTCGGCCAGGGTCTGGGCCTGCGCCGACGGTGCCGCCACGGCGGTCGAGGCCGCACATAGCAGGGCCGCTGCTCCCGTCAAGAACCCGCGCCGATTCACGATGCCCTTTCCCTTTCGCGATGTTCCCGGGCGGTATCGCCCGGGCCGGAGAGGGACAGGATCTCAGGTTCGCTTTAACCTGCGGTTTCTCGGCATGGTGTAGGGATCTTAAGGTTAACCGGCCGGCGGGCACCCGTCGCCGCCGTTCAGGGAGGCTTGAAACCGGCTCTAGCGCTCGGTGAGGGCCCGGTCGCGGGCCTTGAGGATCGGCTTCAGGACGTAGTCGAGGACGGACTTCTTTCCGGTCAGGATCTCGACCGTCGCCGTCATGCCCGGGATGATCGGCAGTTCCTCGCCGCGGCGGACCAGGTAGTTGCGGTCGGTGCGCAGGTAGGCGCGGTAGAAGCGCTCGCCGCGTTGGTCCTCGTCGTCGCGGATCGTATCGGCGCTGATCCGCTCCAACTTCGCGGTCAGCCCGCCGTAGATGGAAAAGTCGTAGGCGGTGATCTTGATGGTCGCTTCCTGTCCCGGCCGCAGGAAGGCGATGTCGGCGGGCCGGATCTTGGCTTCGATCAGCAGGGTGTCGTCGAGCGGGACGATCTCGAGAATGTCCTCGCCGGGCCGGATCACGCCGCCGACGGTATTGTGCTTGATATCCTTGATGGTGCCGCGGACCAGAGAGCGGACCTCCGTCCGGACGACCCGGTCCTTGCCGGCGAACAGGGTTTCGGTCACCGAATTGAACTCGGCTCGGGCCTGGTTCAGCTCGTTCGAGACCTCGGCTTTGGTCGCGAGAACCAGCTCTTCGATGCGCTGTTCGGCTTCGGCGACGGCGGTCACCAGCCGCGGTATGGCAAGCCGGATGGAGCTGCGCTCGCCTTCCAGTTCCGTCATCTCGCGCTGGATGCGGATCAGATCGAGTCGCGGCAGGACCCCCTTGTTGACCAGGGGCTGGGTGATGGCCAATTCCTGCTGGGCCAGGTCCAGACTCCGCTGCAGCTGGTGGCTCCGGTTGCGCATTTCCTTGATTTCCTGCTTGCGCTGGGCGGCCTGCGATTGGAGGACCCTGATTTGCGCGCGTAGCTGGTCCTGCCGCAGCCTGAACAAGGCCGACTGATTGGCGGCGGCGGCCGGCGCCTCCTGAAGGACCTCTTCGGGCATCACCAGCTCGCGGCTTTCGAGCTCGGCCTCCATGCGCGCGATCGAGGCGAGCAGCACGAAGTATTGCGACTGCAGGTCGCGGAAATTGGCCTGTGCGGCGGTGTTGTCGATTCGCACCAGAATGTCGCCCTTTTCCACGATGTCGCCTTCGCGGACCAGGACTTCGGCCAAAATACCGCCTTCGAGATTCTGGATCACCTGGGTCTTGCTCGAAGGAATCACAGTACCCTCGCCGCGCGTGACCTCGTCGAGCACGGCATAATGTGCCCAAATGAGCATGGTGACGATGAAGACGAAGGTCATGACCGTCAGCGCATAGGCGAAGCGGTTGCCGCGCCGGCGCACCGCCGCCTCCACGTCAGGCATGTACCTGAGGTCTTCGCTGCTATAGAGGCCGCCGCTCGACATCGATCCCACCAAATTGCACCGCTATACGGTTTCCTCGCGCGCGCCTTTCTTTTAAGACGCCTTGGGCCGGATTTGCCCCTTCTTCAGGGCCCCCAGCACGTCCTCCTTCTTGCCGTCGGCGACGACCTTTCCTGCGTCCACGATGATCAACCGGTCCACGAGGTTGAGCAGTGAGCTGCGGTGCGTGATGAGGACCAGGGTCTTGTTCGGCAGGATCTCCGTCAGGCGTTTCTTGAAAATCGCCTCGGAGGAGTTGTCCATGCAGCTGGTCGGCTCGTCGAGCACCAGGATCGGCGGATCCATCAGCAGCGCGCGGGCGACCGTGACGGCTTGCCGCTGCCCGCCGGACAGGCTCATGCCGCGCTCGCCCACCTGCAGGTCGAAGCCGTGCGGATGGGTTCGCAGGAAATCGGTGACGCCTGCCACGGTTGCAGCCCGCAGAATGCTCTGGTCGTCCATGTGCGCCCCGCCAAAGGC
>JAZFZX010000266.1:0-2714 GCA_036444135.1 Kiloniellales bacterium
CGAGCCGCGGGCAGCGAGCAAGCCCTGCGGAATCCGCGAGTCTGCCATGCCGGCTTTCCGATTGTGCCCGCCGTCGGATTGCATAGCTTTGAGGCAGCCCTGATACCAACGGTCCTAGATATTGACCGATTTCGCCGAGGCGATTTTGGTTTGCCGGATAAGAGCGAGTGGCGCTGTAGTGCCGGACACCTCAAGCGACGAGCAACGACGCCGGCGGCCAAAAGCGCCCGGCCCCATGGGTGGGCCAAATCGGCTCGCCGGGTGTGTTGCGGCGCTTGCCCGATGCCTCCGCATCGCGCGTCACGCCGCGCCTGCCCGGACGATCCGATTTCGTGCCCATGAAATGGGTCAATATCTAGGACCGTTGGTATTACTAAGTTGATCAGGCGGTGGAATCAGAATCCGAGGGGAGGGAGACGATGACCGACTACACGGCGCCCGAGCGGCACCGTGCCGCGCTCATGACATTCGCGGTACAAAAGGACTGCACCATGCCCGGCTCGCCGGTCGGCCGGCTCAGCGGCGGGCGGACACTCGGCGCCATCGGGGGTCTGGTAAAGGGCTTTCGCGCCCGCAGCGCGCCGATCGTGCATCTGGTGCGCCTTTACCGGCCCGATGGCTCAAACGTCGATGTCTGCCGCCGGCGCGCCGTCGAGGAAGGGCTCAGGGTCCTCATGCCCGGGTCGCTGGGTGCCGAGCTGGTCGACCAGGTGAAACCGATCGAGGGTCTCCGCCTGGACGGAGGCAAGCTTTTGTCCGGCCGCCTACAGAAACTGGGCTCCAACGAATGGGCGTTGTACCGGCCGCGCTGGGGGGCCTTCTACAACACGCGTCTGGAAGATCACCTGCGTGCGTTGGGCGTCAGCACGATCGTTATCTGCGGCTCCAACTTCAGTACCGCCATTCGGGCCACCATCTACGAAGCCAGCGCCCGCGATTTTCGCGTGGTGCTCGTTCCCGACGCGGTGACGGGCGTGAACGACGACGGTCTGTCCGAATTGGCCCGCATCGGGGTTTATCTGATGAACGCGGATTCCTGCGTCTCCTGGCTCAAAAGCCCGCTCCGGTCGGCGGCCGCCTGAAACGCAGCCGCAGCCCACACCGCAGGGCCGCTGGTATTGGGCGGCGGCCCGCGCGCGGTCTTTCCTTTTGCGATATTTGGCGGTTAGAGTCCCGGCGTGAGCCGCGTTCGCAGCCTAACCGTAAAGGATGACGAGGCCGACCTGCGGCTCGACCGCTGGTTCCGGCGGCACTTTCCCGCGCTATCACACGGCCGTCTCGAGAAGCTGCTGCGGACCGGGCAGGTGCGGATTGACGGCAAACGCGCCAAGGCCGGAACGCGGCTGAGCCCCGGGCAGGCCGTGCGGGTTCCGCCGAATGTGGACGCGGCGATGCCGCCCCCGACCGCGCCAAGCGGTCCGGCCCGGCGGCCGTCCTCGGAGGATGCCGCGCTGCAGGCTCGCGTTCTGTTCATGGACGAATGGCTCATCGCCATCGACAAGCCGCCCGGACTGGCCGTGCAGGGCGGCAGCGGACAGCGCCGCCATCTGGACGGCATGGCGGATGCGCTGCGCTTCGGCGCGTCCGAAGCGCCGCGCCTGGTGCACCGGCTGGACAAGGACACCAGCGGCGTGCTTCTGCTGGCCCGCAGCGCCGCGGCCGCGCGTGCGCTGACCGCGGCTTTTCGCGACGGGGCCGCGCAAAAGATCTATTGGGCCGTCGTCGCCGGCGTTCCGCGGCCGAGGCAGGGCCGGATCGATCTGCCGCTCGCCAAGCGGGCTGGGCGCGGCCGGCTCGCGAGTTTGCGAGAGACGATGACCCCCGACCGCGTGACCGGCCAATCGGCGGAAACGATCTACCACGTGGTGCAGACACATGGCGAGATGGCGGCGTGGTTGGCGCTCAAGCCGCTCACCGGGCGCACGCACCAGCTGCGCGCCCATTGCGCGGCCCTCGGCCATCCCATACTGGGCGACGGCAAGTACGGCGGCAAGGCAGCCTTCCTCGACGGCCTGGATCTGCTGCGGCGCCTGCACCTGCATGCCCGGGAGCTGGCCGTCCCACACCCCGCCGACGGCACCACGCTCAGGGTCGCGGCGCCGCTCCCGCCGCATATGGAAGAGACGTGGGGCCGCCTCGGCTTCGAGGTTGCCCGTGGCGAGTCCCTGCCTGATCTGGGTGACTGAACCGCGTGCTGCGGCAGTGCGGCCAGGACGCATCGAAAATTTCGCCACTTCAGGCGGCTTGTGCTGACGTCGGGTCAGCTCCGCTCAAGTGTTTTTGTTTATTTGCCCAATTCAACATGGTTTAATTTCACTTATTATAAGTAATACTATAGAGTTATTCTTTATACAAAATTATATCAATGAATGTTTATAGTATAGCTTAACTATATCTTAAGCGATCAAACCTAGTGTTCCGCCCAAAGAGTGCGGTCGCGGCTCGCGGGCTATCCGATTCTCCAGATCTCCGCGGTCACTCTCCGGGGCGCACCTGGGCGCACTAACGCGGCCTTTAGGGTATCAGGAGACAGCATTCATGCGGGTATTGACCTTTGCTTCGCAGAAGGGCGGCTCCGGCAAGACCACCTTGGCCGGGCACATCGCCGTGCAGGCGGAGCGAGAGGGTGCGGGCCCGGTTGCGATCATCGACACGGACCCCCAGGGCAGCCTGGCGGAGTGGTGGAACGAACGGCAGGCGGAAACCCCGGCCTT
>JAZFZX010000267.1:0-3940 GCA_036444135.1 Kiloniellales bacterium
TGCGGTATTCCTCGACCACATACCGCAGGGTCTCGATCAATAATTGTTCCTTGCTGCGGAAATGGAAGTTGACGATGCCGTGGGACAACCGCGCGCCTTCGGCCACGTTCGCCATGGTGGTCTCCGAGAGCCCGCGCTTGGCGATCGAAGCGATGGTCGATTCGATCAGCTGCTGGCGCCGCAGCTCGCGCGTCGCGGTTCTCTCACCGCCGTTGGATCTAGGCTTGTTCCGCGCCACCTGGTCCATCCGAATTTCTAAGTTTTTTCATAAACTAAGGTCGATTTCATCTCTTTTATAGACGTTAAACCAATTAGATAGTGATATAATCTGATTGAATAGTCAATCAATTTTTTGCTGGACAAGGATGCCCGGCCCTGGCATTCTGAGAGAGCATCCATTATCAGAGGAACCGTTATGCGCCGCTCTTTGGAACGGAGTCACAAGCACTTTAAGAAGGCCGTCGGGCGCCTGCCCCTGGGCGTCGCCTCCAACTTCCGCTATTGGGGCGAAGACGCGACGATTTACATCGCGCGCGGCAAGGGCGCACGGGTCTGGGACATCGACGGCAACGAATACGTCGATTACCGCCTGGGCTACGGCCCGGCCATCCTGGGTTATGCCGATCCGCGGGTCGAGGACGCCGCGCGCGCCGGCATGGAAGTCGGCGGCGTCTTTGGGCTCGCCACCGAACGCGAGCTCGCCGTGGCCGAACGCATTTGCAAGATGGTGCCGTCGGCCGAACTGGTGCGCTTCTCCAACTCGGGCACCGAGGCCGTCATGGCGGCGCTGCGCCTGGCGCGCGCCTATACCGGCAAGGACTCCTACGTGATCGTCGAAGGCGGCTACCACGGGCTGTTCGATTCCGTGCTCTGGTACACCGCCGTCGAGGACTGGGCGGAAGGCGGCGGCGAGCCCGAACTGGTGCCATACGGCGAGGGCGTGCCCATGCTGCTCAAGCAGCTGGTGCATCAGGTGCCGCTCAACGACGCCAACAAGCTGGAGGATGTCCTCAAGAAACACGGCGACGACATCGGCGCCTTCCTGATCGAACCCATCATGGGCAACTGCTGCGGCATCACCGCCAATGCCCAGTATGTGAAGGACGTGCGCGCACTGTGCGACAAGTACGGCGTCGTCATGATCGTCGACGAGGTCAAGACCGGCTTCCGGGTGGCGCGCGGCGGCGTGCAGGAACTGATGGGCGTCAAGGCCGACCTTTGCACCTTCGCCAAGGCGTTGGCCAACGGCTATCCGATCTCGGTGCTGGCCGGCCGCGAGGACATCATGCGCAAGATCGGCGACGGCGTTGCCCACGGCGGCACCTACACCGCCCATTCGGTCTCGCTCGCCGCGGCGGAGAAGACGCTCGAGATCCTCGACGAGACCTCGGCCCTCGATGACATCGCGGCCTATGGACGGGCCATGCAAAGTGGCATGAGCGAGATCCTCGGCCGCCACGACATCCCCCATTCCTTCGTGGGGCACCCCTCGATGGGCGGCCTGTTCTTCAGCGAAACGCCGCCCAGCAACTACCGCGACTGGAAAGACAGCGACTATACGTTCTACGATACCCTGGCCCCGGTGATGCACGATCTGGGCGTGCTCTGCGAGCCGGATTCGCGCGAGCCCTGGTTCGTCTCCACCGCCCACGACGAGGCCTGCCTGGCGCAGACCCTCGAGGCCTTCGAAACGGCCGTGGCCGAGACCGCCGAGACTCTGGGGGCCGGGAACAGGGAACGGGTACAAGCTGCGGGAGCGTGCTGAAACCATGAAGACCTATGACGCCATCGTCATCGGCGCCGGCCACAACGGGCTGGTCAACGCCTGCTACCTGGCCAAGGCCGGCCTCGACGTGCTGGTGCTGGAGCGCAACGACTACATCGGCGGCGCCGCGGTCAGCCGCGAGCTCCATCCCGGCTGGAAGTATTCCAACTGCTCGTACGTCTGCAGCCTGCTGCGGCCGGAGATCATTCGCGACCTCGAATTGCCGCGCTTTGGGCTCCAGATCGTGCCCTACGAGGGCAGCCTCACCTTCATGCGCGATGGCGATTATCTGGCGAGCTACGCCGATCACGACGCCAGCCGGCGCGAGATCGCCCGCCACTCGCCGCGCGACGCCGAGGCCTTTGAGCGCTACACGACCGAGGTCATGCGCCAGTGCCGCTTCATCAAACCGCTGCTGATGCGCACGCCGCCCGACCCGACCTCTTTCAAACCGCGCGACATCCGCGAGCTGCTCCATCTGGGCAAGCAATTCTGGAATTTGGGCGAAGCGCAGATGTACGAGACGCTGCGCTTCTGGACCATGAGCATCGCGGACTATCTCGACGAGTATTTCGAATCCAACGTGGTCAAGGCCGCGCTCGCCGGCTCCGGCATCATCGGCACGGCGCTGGGGCCCTACTCGCCCGGATCGGCCTACGTCCTGCTGCACCACTACATGGGCGAGGTGGACGGCACCATCGGTGCCTGGGGCTTCGCGCGCGGCGCCATGGGGGCGATCACCCAGGCCATGACCGACTCCCTGCGGTCGCTGGGCGGCGAAGTCCGCACCGAGGCCGAGGTCTCGCAGATCCTCGTCAAGGACGGCCAGACCGTCGGCGTCGTGCTGGCCGACGGCGAGGAAGTGCTGGGCAAGCTGGTGGTCTCCAACCTCGATGTAAAGCGCACGTTCCTCAAATGCATGGACGCGAACGACCTGCCCGGCGACTTCCTGGACGCGGTGCGCAAGTTCAAGATCCGCGGCTCGTCGGGCAAGCTCAACATCGCGCTCGATGGTTTGCCGACCTTCCGCGGCATTCCCAAGGACAGCCCGGCGCTGACCGGCGAGAAGCATTTCAGCGACACAATGGAGCGGCTCGAGCGCGCCTACGACGACTGGAAGGCCGGCACCTGGTCGAAAGACCCCTATGTCGACATGCTGATCCCCAGCCAGATCGATCCGACCCTGGCGCCGGCGGGCAAGCACATGATGAGCGTGTTCGTGCAATACGTCCCGCCCAGCCTCGCCAACGGCGAGGAATGGGACGGCTCGAACCGGGATGCCTTCGCCAAGACGGTGATCGACCAGATCGCCGAATACAGCCCCGACTTCGAGGATCTGATCGTGCACGTCGAGGCGCGCACGCCCCAAGACATCGAAGACCAGGTGGGGCTCACCGAAGGCAACATCTTCCAGGGCGAGTTGACCTTCGATCAACTGCTGTTCAACCGGCCGGTGCCCGGCTACGCGCAGTACCGCAGCCCGGTCAAGGGGCTCTACATGTGCGGCTCCAGCACCCATCCGGGCGGCGGCGTCATGGGGGCGCCGGGGGCCAACGCGGCCCGCGAGGTGCTGCACGATCTCAAGGTGAAAGGCGAGGCCGCCAAGGCCGGCGCGAGGTGGTGAACGTCATGACCGATTCTTTCGACTCCATCGTTATCGGCGCCGGCCACAACGGCCTGGTCTGCGCCGCCTATTTGGCCAAGGCCGGCCGCAAGGTGCTGGTCGTCGAGGCCGCCGATCATGTGGGCGGGGCCGCCGTCACGCGCGAGATCGCGCCGGGCTACAAGGTTTCCGCCTGCGCGCACATCCTTCATCACCTGCACCCCAAGGTCATCCGCGATCTCAAGCTCAAGTCGCACGGTCTGCGCCTGTCGGCCAAGAACCTGCCGACCGTCGCCCTGGGCAGCGACGGCCAGCACCTCACGCTCAACGGCAACAAGGCGCACGGCGCGCTGTCCGATGCGGACCGGCAGGCCCTGCCCCGCTGGCGCAAACGGCTGCTGCGGTTCGCGTCGCATCTGCAGCCCATGCTGGCCACCGTGCCGCCGCGTCTGGGCAGCGGCGAGCGCAGCGACATGCGAACCCTGCTCAAGCTCGGCTGGGCGATCCGCCGCCTGGGCCGCAACGACATGCAGGAATTGCTGCGCGTCGGCGGCATGAACGTGGCGGACCTG
>JAZFZX010000268.1:0-5246 GCA_036444135.1 Kiloniellales bacterium
TTGAGTGTGGGCAAGCCGATGTGGCCGGTGAGCCGCAGGTCTTCGCGTTCCGCATCCACGGAGAGCGCGTTGTCGGCAAAGTCGCGCCCCAGGATGGCCGCCAGGCGCTTCAACCGGGCTTCGAAGAGCTCGCCCTGTGCCGCCGGCAGGTCGAGCAGCGTGCGCGTGCCGTCGCTCAGCGTAAAGCTCACCGCGTGGTGCGCCATCGCCAGGCGCGACAGGGCGTCGCGCACCTGGGCCAGCTCCGCGCGCGGGCTCTTGAGGAACTTGAGCCGCGCCGGGGTGGCATAGAAGAGATCGCGCACCTCGACCCGCGTGCCCCGGCTCAGGGCCGCCGGCTCCAGTTCACCCCTGCGGCCCCCCTCGACCGCCAGGCACCAGGCGTCCGTAGCGCCCGCCGCCCGGCTGGCGACCGTCATACGGCTGACCGCGCCGATCGACGGCAAGGCCTCGCCGCGGAACCCCAGCGTCCGGATGTGCACCAGATCATCGTCGGGCAGCTTCGAGGTCGCGTGGCGCTCGACCGCGAGGCCGAGCTCGTCCGGGGTCATGCCACAGCCGTCGTCGGTCACCGACAGGAAGACGCGGCCGCCGTCGCGCAGCGCCGCCTCGATCCGGCCCGCACCGGCGTCGAGGGCATTTTCGGTCAGTTCCTTCAAAACGGCCGCCGGCCGCTCGATCACCTCGCCGGCAGCGATTCGATTGACCAGCGTTTCCGGCAATCGACGCAGGGTCATGACGGCGCCTCCTCTCCACGGCTCGTGGATTGCAAATAGTGCCGCGCCAGGCGCTTGCTCTCGTCCACGGCCGGCTGGTCGAAGGCATTGACGCTCAGCAGATCCGCGGCGATCACAGTTTCTATCATAAAGTGCATGAGCAATGCACCAAACGCGTGTTCGTTGAGCTCGCGCAGGCGAAACTGCCGCACGGGGCGGCCGCTTCGCACCAGGGTTTCCGCCGTCGCCTCCGCCATGGCATGGAGCAGGTCGCCCACCGTATGACCGCCGAGATATGACAGCGGGCCGCCGCCCGCCAGCACCGGATCCATGCGCGGACCCTGGCCTGCCGTCTCCAGGCGCACCAGGGTGAACAGCTTGTCCCAGGGTCCCGCCAGGTAGAGCTGCAGCTGGCTGTGCTGGTCGGGCGCGCCGCGCGCGACGACAGGGGTGATACCGGTGCCGTTCTTGCCCAGGCTTTCGGCCCACAGTTGCCGGTACCACAGGCCGAAGGCGGCCAGGCGGTCGGCATAGGTCATGAACACGTTCTGCGTCACCCGGCGTTCGTGCAGCAGCCCGACCGCGATGGCCGCGCCCAGGGCCGGGGCGGAGCCGTCCGGCTTTTCCGCCGTTAGGCTCGCGTTCAGGACCTCCTCGGCGCCGGCGCGAAGCGCCTCGCCGTCCAGCCCCGCAATCATGGCCGGCACGAGGCCGACGGCGGAAAGAACGGAAAACCGGCCGCCCAGATCCGCATCCTGCGTCAGGCGCACGCAATCGTACCGCCCGGCCAGCGCCGCCAGCGGGTTGTCGCCCGGCTCGGTGATCACGGCCATACGGCGGCCCAGCTCGCCGCCGCCGACCGCCGCCTCGAGCCGGGGCAGCAGGACCAGCACCTGGGCCAAGGTCTCCGCGGTCTCGCCCGACTTGGAAACGGCCAGAACGCCGGCCTGCGTCAGATCGATGCTGGCGAGCAGCGCCTCCAGGCTGTCGGGGTCCACGTTATCGACGAAGTGGAGCCTGGGGGTGCCAGGCGGCGGGCCGAAACCCCGATCGACCAGTCCATAGAGCGCCCGTGCGCCGAGCGACGAACCACCGGTCCCCAGGATCAAAACGTCGGCGCAGCGCTCCCGCAGGCCGGCGCTGGCTTCGGCGCAGGCCGACAGATCGTCGCGCCGCCCCGGCAGGGTCAGAAACGGCAGGCTGCCGTCCTTGGCGGCAACAGCCAAGCGCGCCAGACTCGGGCCGGCGGCCTCAAGGTTGCGCGCCAGGGACTCGCTGCTGAGTCCCCCCTCGCCGATGGTTTCGGCAAGACACGTGTCGGTCAGTTGCTGATAGGGCATGGACGGAAGGACCACGGGCCGTTCACCCGGGTGACATTATCAGACCGCACAGCGCACCGAAAGGCGAGGTTCGTAGCGCGCCGTTTGCTTCGGCCCGCGGCTCAGCCTCCTGGCTCCGCGGATGCGTCCTCGGGCACGACTCCGTCCGGCTTGCCGACCACCACGAACGTCAGGTCCTCGGCGCGGAGCAGCCCCGCGGCGACCCGCCTTGCGTCTTCCAGCGTCACGGCGTCGATCAGGTCATTGCGCTTGTTCACATAGTCGATTCCGAGATCGTCGAGCTGAATGCCCAGCAACATACCGGCGATGCTCCCGGTGCTCGAAAAGCGCAGCGGATAAGATCCCGTCAGAAAGGTTTTGGCGTCCTCCAGCTCCGCCGGGCTCGGCCCCGATTCGCTCATGCGCTGCCATTCCAGGCGGATAACCTCGAGCGATTCGCCCGCCCGCGCGTTCTGGGTCGCCACGCCTCCCATCACCAGGCCGGCATGGTCGAGCGGTTGCAGGTAGGAATAGACGCTGTAGGCCAGTCCGCGCTTTTCGCGAACCTCTTCGAACAGGCGCGAGTTGAAGCCGCCACCCCCAAGGATGCGGTTCACGACATAGGCGGCGTAGAAATCGGGATCATCGCGCTTGATGCCGGCGTGACCGAAGGCCACGACGCTTTGCGGCAAATCGCGCTCGATAACCACGACCTCACCTCCGGTCCGCGCCACCACGTCGGCAACCTCGAACAGCGCGGCATGTCCCGGCAGCGCGCCGAACGTCTCGTCCAGCCGAACAGCCAATTCCTTTGCGGTGATATCGCCTACGACGGCGATCTTCAACACGTCGCGCGCCAGGCGGTCGGCCACGAACCGGCGCAGGTCCTCGACCGTGATGGCCGGCAGGCTTTCCAGCGTGCCATGCACCGGGCGGGCATAAGGATGGTTGGGAAACATCGCCCGCCGCAAGGCCCGTCCGGCAATCCTGTTCGGAGATTCCGATTCCTGTTCCAGCTGGACGCGAATCTGGCTGCGGATGCGCCCGACCGGCTCTTCGTCGAAGCGCGGCGCGGTGAGCGCGAGGCGCAACAGATCGAAGGCCGTGTCCCGGTTTTCCTTGAGGGTCCGCACGGTGCCCCGAAAGGTGTCGAGTCCCGCATCGAATGACAGGCGAATCGACAACTCAGCAAGACGCTGCTGGAACGTCTGTGAATCGAGATCGCCCCCGCCCTCGTCCAGCAGGCCGGACACCATGTGGGCGAGGCCTTCCTTGCCCGCCGGATCTGTGGACGCCCCGCCGGAAAAGGCGAAATCCATAGAGATGATGGGATTGCTGTGATCCTCGACCAGCCAGGCCTCGATACCGCCGGGGCTGACCACCCGCTGCACCTCGAGCGCGCGCGCCGGAAGGACGGTGGCGCCGAGCCAAACCAACCCAATGACGAACATCCGCCCGATCATGACCGCCGGCTCCTTAAGGCACAGGCTCGGGCAGGAAGCCCATGAGGTCAGGTTCACAAAGACGCAGATATTACGCATCAGAATATAGCCACGCGCGAACACCTTCTACCGTACGCCTTGCCCCAGGGGCCGTTACTCCGAACATGCACGCAGCCAAACGCAGCACTCGTCTGGTTAGCGCCTAAAGGTATTGAACGTCCTTGGGCGTACAATTGGACCCTAAGTGTTCCGGCGCGCTGCTCGACTCTATCGACCCGGCAACGAACGGCTTTCCCATGCATCGCGTATGTCTTCGGCACACGGCCAACAAGTGTAATCTTCTCAGTGGCACCGTCGTGGTCCACCAGTCTGCATCTGCCTCGGAACCGCTGAGGCGCTCCTTTGACAACAAGCATAAACGATGGACCAGCGGTCTTCCGCGGCTGTTGATCCGGCTTGCCTGCTGAAACATCTGGCTCAGGCGCTTTTTCCGTTCCGGCACTCAACGGCGCGACGTTCGAACTGTGCACCCATCCATCCTTACCAAGCTCCCCATATATGATGACTTTGATCCATGGGCCCTCACGCCTGAGTTCCTTGAGCTTGCGGTCTTGATCTAACGTCATTATGAGCTGCGCCGCAGTGCTCGGAGCATCGTATACCTTGACCCCGTTCACCACTGCGTTCAGCGTGTCGCCTGTTGCGGCTTTTGCGGCAAGCGAAAACAACAACACGAAGACCGCAAGAAATATCCCCGGCAGCTGCTTCATGAATCTGGATAGTACCCGTTGGCGGGGCAGCTTGCACCGAAAGGAACCAATTTCTAGACACGCCAGATCTCATATGATTGGCACTTGTTCACATAGCCGCACAACTTCACCAATGTCCGCTATGGGTCATAAGCGGACATCCAGTGCCATAGCCGTTTGAGTCCGCTGTCACTCGCCGACAGTCTCATTGTCCCTCCTCGGCTCTACCTGCGGGTCGTAGTCCGCGATGATTTCCTTGCTTCGCCGGTAGGCTTTGGTGAAGCCGATCAACGAGATCTTCGCCCGCACGGCCTTGCCCGATTGTCTCTCGGTCCACTTCAACGACACCGTCGTTCCCGCCATGAATTGTTTGACGGCCTGGGAAAAGATGTCGTCGGCGTGAAGATCGTCCTCGCGCCAGAACATTGGCGCGTTGCCGTCGACACGGACGTGCATCGAGGATCTCGGCTGCAATTCCTTCCGGTGGCCGACGATCACCAGCTCATAACCGCTGCTGCTCACCAGCACGGCCAGGGCGTCCCGTCCGACATAGCAGTCCCGGTAGCGGCCCGTCTCGTCGTCGAAGCACGAGATCTGCCATTTCCCGGAACGCTCATCGACGCTCGTTTCCGCCGCGTCCACGGAGACCGCGCCAATGGCGAGAGAGACCACTGCCAGGATCGAGACCCGCATCCACCGCCCTCCCGGAGGGGCGGCATCATAACACCCATCAGGAACGAGGGCGCTCAGGTTCTAACTCATCGAACTCATTGGTGCGGGTGGACGGACTTGAACCCCCACGGCCTTGACCGCTGCTGGCGATGTCTGCTTTCGGGGGTAAAGCGGACGCGGTGGCTCAGCGACTCACTGGCGCGCTTACGCCCGGTATGGGTCGCCAAGGAGCGCGATCTCAAGGTAGCCTAGAGGGGAACACCACCTGGCGCTATTATCCCGCCTGCGCGGAGGAATTGTCGTTGGAATGCGCGTGGCGATCCAAGTCAGCCTCGGCGACGTGCACAT
>JAZFZX010000269.1:0-3802 GCA_036444135.1 Kiloniellales bacterium
ACAGGCTCGCTGTGGGATCGGGGGAAACATGACACTGCTGTTCAAGTGCGACCACACGGACCCGGAACCCTGGCTGGCCGCGCTCGCCGACCAGATGCCGGAGCGCGAGGTCCGGGTCTTTCCGGAGCTCGGCGCGCGCGAGGACATCGAGTTCGCTCTGGTCTACGAACCGCCGCCGGGGTTGCTGGCAAGCCTGCCGAAGCTCAAGGCCATCTTCTCGCTGTGGGCCGGGGCCGATCACCTGGCCAGCGACCCCGAGCTGCCGCCGCTGCCCGTGGTGCGCATGGTCGAGCGCTGCATGACGGCATCCATGACCGCCCATGTCGTCCATCAGGTGCTCGCCTTTCACGTCCAAGCCCTCGACTATCGCGCGCTCGAGGCCGAGCGGCACTGGCAACAGCTCGACTTGACCGCGCCCTGGGACCGGCGCGTGGGCTTCCTGGGGCTCGGCTCCTTGGGCGGTGATGCTGCCGGAAAGCTCGCTGCGCTGCGCTTCGACGTGGCCGGCTGGACCCGTACGCCGAAGGAGATCGCAGGCATCGGCTGTTATCACGGCAGCGGCGGGCTGTCTGCTTTCCTGGCCCGGACCGATATCCTGGTTTGCCTGATGCCGCTCACCGAAGCGACCCAGGGCATCCTGAACAGGCAGCTATTCGATCAGTTACCGCGCGGGGCGTGTGTCATCAATTGCGCGCGCGGCGGCCACCTGGTGGAAACCGATCTCCTCGCCGCGCTGGACGACGGTCACCTCGGTGCCGCCGCGCTCGACGTGTTCGCCGAGGAGCCCCTGCCCGACGACCATCCTTTCTGGGGTCATCCGCGCATCGTCGTGACACCGCACATCGCGGCGTTTTCCGTGGCGGAGACCGCCATCGAATCGGTGGTTGCCAACATCAGGCGCGTCGAGGCCGGCGAACCGCCGCTCAACGTGGTCGATTTCACGCGCGGGTATTAGGGTCTGTTCTCTGATGGGCTGACCGCAGCCGCGGTTGTTGCGGCTACGCCGCAGGCAGCCTTCTTCACGTCTCGGCGGAGATTTCCCCGACGATCTTGCGTGCCGCGGCCGTGGGATCGGGTGCGGCGGTGATCGGCCGGCCGATCACCAGATAATCGGCGCCGGCGGCGACGGCCTCGGCGGGTGTCATGACGCGCTTCTGATCGCCGCTGTCGGACCAGCGCGGCCGAATGCCGGGCGTCAGCAGCACGAAATCTTTGCCGCAGGCCGCGCGCAACGCCGCGATCTCCCGGGCGCTGCAGACCACGCCGTCGAGGCCGCTGTCCTGCGCCAGACGGGCCAGCCGGACCACCTGCGCCGCCACCGGCCCCGGTTGGCCGACCTCCGCCAGGTCCGCCTCGGCGAGGCTGGTCATCACCGTCACGCCGAGCAGCAGCGGCCGTGCGGTTTCGGCATCCTCGGCGCCTTCGCGCACCGCCTCGGCCGCGGCCTCGAGCATCGCGCGGCCGCCGGCAGCGTGCACGTTGACGATGGCCGGGCGCAGATGGGCCGCCGCCCGGAGCGCGCCAGCCACGGTGTTCGGGATATCGTGGAACTTGAGATCGAGGAACAACGGCACACCGCCGGCCACGGCGCGCACCCCGTCTGGGCCGTGCGCCGTGAAGAATTCCTTGCCGATCTTGACCCCGCCCACGGCTCCGGCGAGGTCGCGGGCCAGCGCCGCCGCCCGGTCCAGGTCCCGGGTGTCGAGCGCGGCGAAAATGCGGTCCTTGGGATCGATCACGGTCACGGGCGCCGTTGTAACAGATCCGGCGGTGGGCGGCAGCTGCAATCGCGCGGCGCGCGGCTCACGCCCGCTCGGCGGCGAGCTCGGCGGCGGCCAGGTCCTCGAGCGCCGTGCCGACCGACTTGAACAACGTGATCTGATCGTAGTAGCGGCGCCCGGCCCGCGCGCCGCGGGTCAGGTCAAACAGATCGCCCGCCACGTCGGCGGGATCGAGCACCCCGCTTTCGATGGGCTGCACGATATCGCCCGCCTCCTTGGTGGCGCCGTCGCGGGTATCCACGAAGACCCGCGCGCGCCGGATGGCTTGGTCGTCGCTCTCGCGCATGTCGGGCCGGAAGGCGCCGACCAGGTCCAGGTGCTGGCCCGGCCGCAGCCAGTCGCCGCGCACCAGGGGATCCCGGCTTAGAGTGGCACAGGAGATGATGTCGGCGCCCTGGGCCGCGGCCTCCAGGTCCTCGGTCGCGGCGACGCGGAAGTCGGCCCGGTCGAGCCGCTTGGCCAGCTTGGCCGCCTTGTCCGGCGCGCGCCCCCAGATCAGGACGTTGCAGATCGGCCGCACCGCGGCGTGGGCGGAGACCAGATAGGGGGCGAGCGCCCCGGTCCCGACCATGAGGAGGCGCTCGCAGTCGGGCCGCGAGAGATAGCCCGAGGCGAGCGCCGAGGCGGCCGCCGTGCGCTTCAAGGTGAGCGTGGGGCCGTCGATGAGCGCGATGGGCGAGCCGGTCTTGCCGTCCAGCAGCAGATAGGCCGCCATGACCGACGGCAAACCTTGTTCGCCATTGTCCGGAAATATGGTGACCACCTTGACGCCAATGTGCCGGCCGCTCTGCCAGGCGGGCATCAGCAGGAGAGTTCCCTCGGGACCGCCGGGATTGGCGATCTCGTGGTGATGGCGGACCGGCACCTCGGCGCCGCGGCGGAAAGCCTGACGCAAGCGCTCTATCAGGCTGTCCCAATCGAGGGCCGCTTCGACGTCCGCCGCGGACAGAATGCGCATCGCCGGCCGGTCAACGGCCCGACGAAACGGCGGGGACGGAGGTTCCCTCGCCGGTACCGCCGCGAGGCCCGGCGGCCGGCGTCGGCGGGGTTTGCTGCTTCGCGCGGTCGACCTCGCGTTGCAGGCGGATCACCTCCCGCTCCAGGTGGCTCGACCGGAACTTGGCTTCGCGCGCCCGGCGGCGCCCTCTGGACGCGGAAATCCACATGATGAGCGCGCCGGCGAGGAAGCCCACGAAAATCGCGCCGAGAACCAGGAAGGAAATCGGCAGCGGCACGGTCTGCAGATCGAAGGGCCAAAGATCGATCGGGACTCGGTCGCGGTTGACCACTGAGAAAACAACCAGGACCAGCATGAGCGGCACCGTTACGATCCAGGAAATGCGTCTCATGGCTCGGCCGATGGTGTTTTCGTTTGCGACCGTCACGGCGTTCACCTGCCTCGAGTGCCGCGGGTTCGTCAGTTCTCGTTCAAGCGTTCGCGCAACTGTTTGCCGGTCTTGAAGAACGGGATGAACTTTTCCAACACATGCACGGCGGCACCCGTGCGCGGGTTGCGCCCAATGCGCGAGCCCCGGCGCTTCACGGAGAAGGCGCCAAATCCCCGCAATTCCACCCTGTCGCCACGCGCCAGCGCGTCCGAGATTTCATCGAAGATGGTGCTGACGATGCGCTCCACGTCGCGGTGATAGAGGTGCGGGTTCGACTCCGCAATGCGCTGAATCAATTCGGACTTGGTCATGGCGTCATCCGCCCCCGAACACGTGCCGGCGGACTGCCGCGAGCCCCCCGGGTCACTGAATGCCTCCCTCGAGCCCAGGGCCCCTCGGGCCGCCGCGGACCGGGCCAAACCCGCCCCGCCGTCGACACAAGACCCCACCCCAGGCCTCGCCCTTTCTGGGCTGACTGCTGACAGGGTGCCAGAGGCATAGGAGCGCGTCAAGATTAAGTCTTTCAGATCAAACGTTTTTTCGCGGCCGCGCAATCGTGGGCCGAGGCATCCGACGCGAGCCTCCAACGAGCGGAAGACTCACCTCGCCTTGGCTGGCGTCAATGGCAAAGGC
>JAZFZX010000270.1:0-15055 GCA_036444135.1 Kiloniellales bacterium
TTGCCGTCGAGGTCGTCGTCGAACACCAGCTTCTCGTCGGCCTCGACGTGGAGCCAGCCGTTGGCCTGGATTTCCGTGTCGAGCTGTCCGGCCCCCCAACCGGCATAGCCGAGCGCCAGCATGCTCAAGCGCGGCCCGTCGCCGGCCGCCATGTTGCGCAGAATGTCGATGGTTGCGGTCAGCGACATCAGGTCGCTGACCTTGAGGGTGCCGTCCTGCTCGTAGTCGGACGAATGCAGCACAAATCCGCGGCCGGATTCGACAGGACCGCCGAAATGCACCTGGATATCGCGGCCGAACCCTGGACTGTCGATGCCGAGCTGCGCCAAGAGATCCGGGAATGTGATGGCGCCGATTAACCGGTTGACCACCAGGCCCATGGCACCGTCGGCGTTATGGGCGCAGAGATAAATCACCGTGCGGGTGAAGCGGGAGTCCATCATTCCCGGCATGGCGATCAGCAGCTGGCCGCTGAGATAGTTATCGCTGTCATCCGTCATCGTCATCGCTCGTCGGTCTGCGTCCGCCGATGCTGCCACATTCCTGGGCCCCGGCCTGCAACCCCTGCCAGTTTGCGGCCGACCCCGGTGCCACAGCCACCATACCGCATTTTGTACCGCAAATCGCGGAGGCTCGGTGCGCACCACACAGGAATTTGAGGCGATTAAATACGCCTCGGATTACTATATATGAAATGACTTTCCGGTTAACCATCGATGGGCACATGAAAAATTGTCTCGGGCGGTCCGTTCGGCCGCTGCGGCTCTCCGCCAGGCTGGCCCTGGCGTTCTTCTTATGGCTGGCCGGCCCCGGCCAGGCTATGGCCGCGGCCAGCCCCTGGCTGGATCATGATCAAGCGCGCCTGCGGCTGCTCGTGGCAGGCGGCGAATCGGAGACGGAAGGCACCCTGCGCCTCGGCGTGCAGTTCGAACTCCAGCCCGGCTGGAAGATCTATTGGCGCACGCCGGGCGAGGCGGGTTTCCCGCCGACCATCGAATGGCGCGGTTCGACCAATCTGGCCGGGGCCGACATGCTTTGGCCGGCGCCCCATCGTTTCACGCTGTTCGGCCTCGATACCTTCGGTTATTCCGACGCGGTGGTGCTGCCGATCCACGCGCGGCTCGAGCAACCGGGCGCGCCGGTCAGCCTGCGCGCCACGGTCACATATCTCATCTGCTCGGAAATCTGCATTCCCCATGACGGCGTCTTGAGCCTCGACCTGCCAGCCCAGAGCATACCGCCGTCGGCGGAGGGATTTCTGATCAGCCGGGCCGAGGGTTTGGTTCCGGGAGACGAAACATCGGCCGGTTTGTTCCTGGAACGGGCCGTGCTGGTCAACGGTCCCAAGGATCCGATCCTCGAGGTGGCGGTCCGTTCGGAGGTCCCGTTCGAAGATCCGGACGTCCTGGTCGAGGCGCCGCCGGGGTATGCGTTCGAGCGCCCGCAGGTAACGCTCAGCAACGGCGGCCAGCACGCGGCGTTCCGCCTGCAGAGCCGGCGCGGGCCGTTGGCGGAAGGCGTGCTGGAAGGCAAGCTGATCACACTGACGGTCACCGACGGTAAGCGCGCCATGGAGAAACTGGCGGTTACCCGCTTCTCCGCCGAGACGCTGTCGGGGTCGGCATACAGTGGTTACGGCCTGTTCCGCGTGCTGCTGCTCGCGGTGCTCGGCGGTCTGATCCTCAACCTCATGCCGTGCGTGCTGCCGGTCCTGTCGATCAAGCTTTTGTCCGTGGTCAAGCAGGGCGGGCGCGATCGCACGGAGGTGCGCATCGGGTTCCTGGCCTCGGCCGCGGGGATCGTCTTTTCGTTCCTCGTCCTGGCCGCCGGCGCGGTCGCCTTCAAGGCGGCGGGCATGACGGTGGGTTGGGGCATGCAGTTTCAGCAGCCGCTGTTCCTCACGGCCATGGCGCTCCTGCTCACCCTGTTCGCCTGCAACCTTTTCGGTTTTTTCGAGATCCCGCTGCCGGCCGGCCTGGCGGCCTTCGCCGGACGCGAGCAGGGTCACCACCTGATCGGGCATTTCTCGACAGGTGCCTTAGCGACCCTCTTGGCGACCCCCTGTTCGGCGCCGTTCCTGGGGACGGCGGTTGGTTTTGCCCTGGCGCGCGGCGCCGGTGAAATCCTCTTGATCTTTGTCGCCCTGGGCGTGGGCCTGGCCTTGCCTTACCTGAGCGTCGCGGCCTATCCGGGGCTGGCCACGCGGCTGCCGCGTCCGGGCCCGTGGATGGTCACCTTGCGCCGGCTGCTCGCGCTGGCCCTGGCCGGCACTGCGCTCTGGCTGTTGACCATCCTGGAAACCGAGGCCGGGCTCGGGGCCGCGCTGCTGGCCGGCGGGCTCCTGATCTTGACGGGCGCCGTGCTTTGGTTCAGGCGCCGTTGGCCGGGACCGGCGGCGCCGGCCCTGGCTGCCATCCTGGCTTTAGGGGTGCTGGCCACGCCGGCGGGTTTCGGACCGGTCGAGCGTTTGCCCGGCCTGCCGTCCGACATCGCCGATGGCTGGATCCCCTTCGATGAGGTGCGGATCGCGCAATTCGTGGCCGAGGGCCGCGTGGTTTTCGTGGACGTGACCGCGGACTGGTGCCTGACCTGTCAGGTGAACAAGAAACTGGTCATCGACAACGGGGCGGTGGCGGAGGCGTTTGCCGCCCGGGACGTGGTGCGGATGCGCGGCGACTGGACCCTGCCCAGCGACCAGATCTCCGGTTATCTGGCGAGCTTCGGCCGTTATGGCATACCCTTCAACGCGATTTACGGCCCCGGCGCCCCGAGCGGCGAAGCGCTACCCGAGCTGCTGAGTGTGGAGGCGATATTGGACGCGACCAGCAAGGCCGGCGGCGGTTAGGTGGGCCGTGAATGCGGCTCTTCGCCCCAACTCGGTATGATTTGTCGGCTGCGGGGCTGGATTGGCCCGCGCCGGTGCCTAATCTAATGCAAACGGCCGGCCCATCGGCGGGTCGCCGACGATCGATGTCACAATGGGGAGGCGAGGATGGCGATCCAGGTTGGCGATAGAGTTCCGAACGTTACCGTGGCGCACATGACCGAGGACGGACCCGAGGATCTCTCGGCCGACGAACTCTTTGCCGGCAAGAAGGTGGTGCTGTTCGCTTTGCCCGGTGCGTATACGCCGACCTGTTCGGCGAAGCACGTGCCCGGCTTCGTGCAGCACGCCGATGCGATCAAGGACCGCGGCGTCGATACCATCGCCTGCCTGTCGGTCAACGATGCCTTCGTCATGGGCGCCTGGGGCAAGGACCAGGGCGTTGGCGACAAGGTGCTGATGCTGGCCGACGGCAGCGGCGCATTCACCAGCGCGGCGGGCATGGAGCTGGATCTGACCAGCCGCGGCTTGGGCGTGCGCTCGCACCGCTACGCCATGGTGGTCGAAGACGGTGTGGTGACCGCCTTGAAATTGGAGGAGAACCCCTCGCAGTTGGGCGTCTCCAGCGCCGAATCGATCCTCGACGAACTCTAAAGGGCGCTTGCACTCGCCCCTGCCCCGCTCACGTCGCGGGGCCCAGCCTTGATTTTGTCTGCAGTTCGGCGACGGCCTGACGCGCCAGGCGGTCGGCCCGCTCGTTTTCGGCATGGCCGGTGTGCCCGCGCACCCAGTGCCAGGTCACCTGGTGGTGGGTCAAGCTGGCTTCGAGTCGTTGCCAGAGGTCCTGGTTCTTGACCGGCTTCTTGGCGGCGGTCTTCCAGCCGCGCGCCTTCCAATCGTGAATCCAGCGTGTGATGCCGTCGCGCAGATAGGTGCTGTCGGTCGTCAGTTCGACCGTGGACGGCTTGGTGAGCGCCTCCAGCGCGGCGATAGCGGCCATCAGTTCCATGCGGTTGTTGGTGGTCTGCGGATCGCCGCCGGACAGCTCTTTCTCGACGCCCTTGTAGCGCAGGACCGCCCCCCAACCGCCGGGCCCCGGGTTGCCGGAGCAGGCGCCGTCGGTGAAGATCTCGACCCGGTTTTCGCCCATGCCGGCTAATCGAGCCCGTAGGCGCCGGGACCGCGCACGTCTTGGTGAAAGCGCAGCTTGTCCCAATATTCCAGCGGATCCTTCGGGTCGACATAGGCGTCCGGAGGATGGTTCAGCCAGTCGTAGAGGCGCGTCAGCAGAAAGCGCAGTGCGCTGCCGCGCGCAAGCAGGGGCAGGGCTGCCAGCTCCTCGTCGGAGAAGGGGCGGACCCCGCGGTAGGCCTGAAGCATGAGCCGCGCCTTGGTCACGTTGAAGGCCTTGTCGGATTCGAAGCACCAGGCGTTCAGACAGACCGCCAGGTCATAGGCGACATTATCGTTGCAGGCGAAATAGAAATCGATCAGGCCGGACAGCCGCCCGCCCAGAAAGAACACGTTGTCGGGGAACAGATCGGCGTGAATGACGCCCCGGGGCAGATCCGCCGGCCAAGCACTTTCCAGTTGATCCAGTTCCGTGGCCAGGTCCTCGGCCAAGCCTTCGCGGACCTCGTGGGCCCGTGGCGCACAGGCCTCGAACAGGGGCCGCCAGGCGGAAACCGAGAGATCGTTCTTCCGCTCCATCGGGAAATCGGCGCCGGCCAGGTGCATCTCGGCCAGTGCCTGGCCCAGAAGCTTGCAGTGTTCGGGCAGGATACGGCGCGGCCACAGCCCGTCGAGGAAGGTTACGATGGCGGCGGGCCGGCCACAGAGAGTGCGCAAGGATTCGCCGTCGCGCCCATGCACGGGCGTCGGACAGTGGATGCCACGGCCGGCCAAATGATCCATGAGGCCCAGGAAATAGGGCAGGTCGTCCGGGCGCACCCGTTTTTCATAGAGCGTGAGGATGTAGCTGCCTGCCCTCGTGCGCAGAAGGTAGTTGGAATTCTCCACGCCCTCGGCGATGCCGTTGAAGGCTGTCACTTGGCCCAAGTCGTAATCGCAGAGGAAGGCTTGCAGATCCTCGTCCGATACCTCGGTGTAGACGGCCATAGGGGGATTGGTCTTGCGCTCGGGTGTGCTGGTCGGCGATGGGCGTGCGAGGTATGGCCTCAGGAGGATGCTTCAGGCGCGAGACCCTGGGCGGGTATGGCTGCGGGCCTCAATTCGCGCGGCAGCTTGAACTGTACGTCCTCGGTCTTCACCGTGACTTCCTTGATGGTCACGTCGAATCGCTCTCGGCAGGCATCGATCACTTCTTCCACCAGGATTTCCGGGGCAGAGGCCCCGGCCGTAAGACCCAGGCGATCCACGTCTTCCAGGTTTGCCCATTCGATGTCGTCGCTGCATTGCACGAGCATGGCCTGCCGGCAACCGGCCTTGAGCGCCACCTCCACCAGGCGTGCCGAATTGGACGAGTTGGGAGCGCCGACCACCAAAATCGCCTCGCACTCCACGGCGATCGCCTTCACGGCCTCTTGCCGGTTCGTGGTGGCGTAGCAGATATCCTCCTGCTTCGGGCCATAAATCTTCGGAAAGCGGCGCCTGAGGATGTCGATCATCTCGCAGGTGTCGTCGATCGATAGGGTCGTCTGTGTGATGTAAGCGACCCGTCCGGGGTCATTGACCTCGATCGTTGCAGCATCTTCGGCCGTTTGGATCAGAGTGATCGTGCCGGCCGGAAGCTGGCCCATGGTCCCGATCACCTCGGGGTGCCCGGCGTGGCCGATCAGGATGAGCTGCCGGCCATCCCGGTGATGGCGCTCGGCCTCGCGGTGCACCTTGCTGACCAGAGGGCAGGTGGCGTCGAGGTAGAACAGATGGCGCGCGCGGGCTTCGGCCGGAACTTCTTTGGGAACGCCGTGGGCGGAAAAGATGATCGGCACACCGTCCGGCGTCTCGGTCAGTTCTTCCACGAATACTGCGCCCTTGGCCTCAAGCGACCGAACGACGTGGCGATTGTGCACGATTTCGTGCCGCACGAAGACTGGCGGGCCATACTTCTGCAAGGCCTTCTCGACGATCTCGATGGCACGCTCGACGCCCGCGCAGAAACCGCGCGGACTGGCGAGAACGATTGTGAGAGGCTGTTTGTTCATGTCGCTATGCTGACCTCACGATCCGTCGGGGTCTGCTTGCCTGTTTCTCGGCGGCCGGCGCCGGGACCTTGTGCTGACACTATGCCTTGCCTAGAGTTGCGGCGGCCTCTACGGCCGGGGTGCTCTGCCACGCCGCTTCGCGCCCGGTTCGTAGCAGCCTGGCCCGCGTTGCGAAAGTAACCTAGTGCGAGATGAGAAGGAAGGGCTGATGGCGGATCCAATTCCCGCGCAAAAGGAACCCTACAAGGTCACGGTGAAGGCGGGCCGAAGCTATTTCTGGTGCGCCTGCGGGCGCAGCAACAGGCAGCCATTCTGCGATGGGTCGCACAAAGGCACGGAGTTTTCGCCGGTCGCCTTCACCCCCGACGAGACAAAGGACCTGTGGTTGTGCGGCTGCAAATCGACCGGCAAGCAGCCGTTCTGCGATGGGACTCACGCGAAGTTATGACAAACCGCAACCGAGAGGCGATTGCCCGGGTTTGATTGGTGTGCTGGCCATGCGCCGTCTTCTCCTGCCCTGGACGTACCTTTTGGGTCTCCTGTTGACGCTCGCCGCGTGCGCGAGCGACGAGGGTCCGCGCCTGCCATGCCCGCAGCTGATCATGTTGCGCGACAGCGACCGGGTGGTGAAGTTCATCGGAACGGGGCGGGATCTGACGGACGTGGAGTACGAGGCGGCGATCCGCTCGCCGACACTGGCGTGCCGCTACGACGATGATGTCCTCGAAGCCCTTGTCACGGTCAATCTGGTGGCGCTCAGGGGCCCGGCCGACGACGACCGCGGGGCCCATCTCGTCTATTTCGTCGCGGTCGCCGACCGCAATCAGAAAATCATCGTGCGCGAGGAATTCCCGGTCGAGATCAAATTCGAGGGCAACTTGACGCGCATCGGCGTGACGGAGGAGGTGGAGCCGCGGATTCCGTTGCATGCCGAAGAGACAGGCGCGGACTACCAGGTGTTCATCGGGCTGCGTCTGACACCCGATGAACTGAAATACAACCGCGACAATCGGTAGGCGTGGAGTCGACCGGCCCGGTCCCGGATGCGAAGCGACGACCGGAGTCTTCGCCGGGGCGCGGAACACCATCGTGTGAAGATTCTTGCAACCAGTTGACATTCGTGGCCCAAGGGATAGCTTTTTGACAGGCGGACGCCTGCCGGGCGGCCTGCCGACGAATATGAGACGATGCCTTTGACCTCCGGCGGGAGAGACGGACCCGCTAGGGCGGGTCGGCGCCGAAGGAGCAACGACCCCGGAAACTCTCAGGCAAAAGGACCGCCGGGGAGAGGCATCTCTGGAAAGCAGCCGTGACGGCCCGTATGGATCGGCGCGGCTCACCGAAGGGGTAAGCCGTTTGCCGGCCTGGCCGGTGCGGTGAATCTCTCAGGTCCCACGACAGAGGGGGTAGCAGGCGCCACCTTGCGTCCGCGCAATGCCTTTGTCACGTGGGGACTTGTGAGATATGAGCGACAGTGCAACCAACCTCAAACAGACGCCGCTCTTCAGCCTGCACAAGGCGCTGGGCGCCAAGCTGATTCCCTTCGCCGGCTATGAAATGCCGGTGCAATACGGCATGGGAATCTTGGCCGAACACGCCCATACCCGCGAATCGGCCGGCCTTTTCGATGTCTCGCACATGGGTCAGGTCCGGCTTTCGGGGCCAGAGGCGGCTGCGGCCCTGGAGAGCCTGGTTCCGGTCGACGTTGTGGGCCTAGACGCGGGCCGGCAGCGTTACGCGCTGTTCACCAACGAGACCGGCGGCATCCTCGACGACCTCATGATCACCAAGGAGGGCGACCATCTGTTCGTGGTGGTCAATGCGGCCTGTAAGGACGCCGACATCGCTCATATGCAACGCAATTTGGCGGGGCGCTGCGAGATCGAGGTCCTGGCGGACCGCGGCCTGCTGGCCTTGCAGGGGCCGAAGGCCGCCGATGTCATGGGCCGCGTGGCGCCCGCGGCAACCGACCTGGTCTTCATGACCGCCGTCCGGGTGGACATCGACGGCGCCGATTGCCTTGTCGCGCGCTCCGGTTACACGGGCGAAGACGGGTTCGAGATTTCAGTGCCTGGCGAGCAAACCGAAGGCCTCGCCCGGCGCCTGTTGGCCGAGGCGGAAACGGCGCCGATCGGGCTGGGCGCGCGCGATTCCCTCCGCCTGGAGGCGGGCCTGTGCCTCTACGGTCACGACATCGACGAAGGGACCACGCCGGTCGAAGCCAACCTGAAATGGGCGCTGTCGAAGGCGCGGCGCGGCGACGGCCCGCGGCCGGGCGGGTATCCCGGCGCCGATGTGATACTCGGCCAGCTGGCCGACGGCGCGGCCCGGCGGCGGGTTGGCCTGCGGCCGGAGGGCCGCGCGCCGGTGCGCGAAGGCGCGGAGCTGATCGACGGCGACGGCAACACGGTCGGCCGCGTCACCAGCGGCGGCTTCGGCCCGACGGTCGGCGGCCCCGTGGCCATGGGCTATGTGACGACGGCCTGCGGCGAACCCGGCACCCGCTTGGATGCCATGGTGCGCGGCAAGCCGCATCCGGTGGCGGTTGCCCGCCTGCCGTTCGTGCCACCGGGATTTCACCGGGGCTAATCAAGCTGGGGCTAACCAAGGACGAGGGGGAGTCTGATGAGCAGCATCAAGTTCACCAAAGACCACGAATGGGTTCGCGTCGAGGGCGATATCGGCACCGTCGGGCTGACCGACTACGCGCAGGAGCAGCTCGGCGACATCGTGTTCGTCGAATTGCCGGATGTCGGCCGTCAACTGGATAAGGGCGGCGAGGCCGTGGTCATCGAGTCGGTCAAGGCGGCCGGCGAGCTCTATGCCCCGGCGGCGGGCGAGGTCACCGAAGTCAACGAAAGCCTGGGCGACGATCCGGCACAGGTGAACAGCGACCCGATGGGCGGCGGCTGGTTTTTCAAGATGCGAATCGGCGACCTGTCGGAGCTGGATGAGTTGATGGACGAGACGGCCTACCAGACGTTGCTCGACTCGTTGGATTAGCCGCGCGGCCGCGACCTTCGCGGTGGCCTGAAAACAGAGGAGATGAATTCCATGCCCGAGGAACGGCGCTCGCTGGTGGAACTGGAGATGCGGGGTGATTTCATCCGCCGCCACATCGGCCCGGGCGAACAGCAGATCACCGAGATGTTGACCGAACTCGGCCTCGCGTCCCTCGACGAGCTGGTGAAAAAGGCAGTCCCGGCGTCGATCATCGATGACGAGCCGCTGGACCTGCCGCCGGTCAAGAGCGAACGCGCGACCCTCAGCTATCTGCGCCAGATGTGCGAGCGCAACCGAGTTTTCATCTCCATGATCGGCATGGGCTATTACGGGACCGTCATGCCCAAGGTCATTCTGCGCAACGTCATGGAGGCCCCCGGCTGGTACACCGCCTACACGCCCTATCAAGCGGAGGTCAGCCAGGGGCGTCTCGAGGTCCTGCTCAACTTCCAGCAGTTGGTCATGGACCTGACCGGCATGGAGCTGGCCAACGCCTCGCTGTTGGACGAGGCCACCGCCGCGGCGGAGGCGATGGCCATGTCGAAACGGGTCTCCAAGAGCAAATCGAACACTTTCTTCGTTGCCGATGACTGTCACCCCCAGACCGTGGCGGTCGTCGAGACGCGGGCGCGTTCGTTGGGCATCGAAGTGGTGTCCGGCAATCCCTTCGAGGATTTGGGGAGCCACGATGTGTTCGGCGTGCTGGTCCAGTATCCGGGCTCGAGCGGCGCCGTTCACGACTTGCGCGGGCTTGTCGAGCAGGCGCACGGGCAAGGCGCGCTGGTGACCGTGGCCAGCGACCTGCTGGCGCTCTGCCTGCTCACCCCGCCCGGCGAGTGGGGCGCCGACATCGTGGTCGGCAGCGCGCAGCGCTTCGGTGTTCCGATGGGCTACGGCGGTCCGCACGCCGCCTTCTTTGCAACGCGCGACGTCTACAAGCGGTCCATGCCGGGACGCATCATCGGGGTTTCGACGGACTCGCAAGGCCGGCCCGCCCTCAGGATGGCGCTGCAGACCCGCGAGCAGCATATCCGCCGCGAGAAGGCGACCAGCAATATCTGCACCTCCCAGGTGCTGCTGGCGATGATCGCGGCCCTCTACGCGGTCTACCACGGCCCCGACGGGTTGAAGATGATCGCCGGGCGCGTGCACCGAATCACCCAGATTCTGGCCGAGGGCTTACGCCGCCTCGGCTTCGAGGTGGTTACGGACGCCTTTTTCGACACGATTACCGTGCGGGTTCCGGGGCAGGCCGCGCGGATTGCCGCCAAGGCCCGGGAGTCGCGCATCAACCTGCGCGTCGTCGACGCCAACCATCTCGGTATTTCCTTCGACGAGACCACCAAACGCGAGAATCTGCAGGCGCTCTGGCAGGTCTTCGCCACCAAGGCCGACCAGTTGCTCGATATCGACCAGCTCGACGCCGAGGTGGAAGAATGCATTCCCGAGCCGCTGCGCCGGACCAGCGCGTTTCTGACCCACCCGGTTTTCCAGCTCTATCACGCCGAAACCGAGATGCTGCGCTACCTGCGCTGGCTGGTCGCCAAGGACGTGGCGCTCGACCGCGCCATGATCCCGCTCGGTTCCTGCACCATGAAGCTGAACGCCACCACCGAGATGATTCCCGTCACCTTGCGGCAGTTCAACGCCATGCATCCCTTCGCGCCGCTGGATCAGGCGCAGGGCTATCAGCAGCTCTTCGAGGAGCTGGAGGAGATGTTGTGTGAGGTGACGGGGTTCGACGCCGTCTCGTTCCAGCCCAACGCCGGCTCGCAAGGCGAATATTCCGGTCTGCTGTGTATCCGCAAGTATCACGAGAGCCGTGGCGAGGGGCACCGCGACGTTTGCCTCATTCCGTCCTCGGCGCACGGCACCAACCCGGCCAGCGCCCACTTGGCGGGTCTCAAGGTCGTGGTCGTGGCCTGCGACGAAAGCGGCAACGTCGATGTCGAGGACCTGAAGGCCAAGCTCGCGCAGCACGCCGAGAACCTGGTGGCGCTCATGATCACCTATCCCTCCACCCACGGCGTCTACGAAGAGGCCTTCGTCGACATCTGCAAGCTGGTTCACGACCGCGGCGGGCAGGTCTACTTCGACGGTGCCAACCTGAACGCGCTTTTGGGGATCTGCCGGCCGGGCAAGATCGGTGCCGACGTGGCGCACATGAACCTGCACAAGACCTTCTGCATTCCACACGGCGGCGGCGGGCCGGGCGTCGGACCGATCGGCGTGCGCACGCATCTGGCCCCCTTCCTGCCAGGCCATCGTGTGGTCGACGGCGTGAACCCGGCCGCCGGGCCGCAGGGAACCATCGGGGCGGTCTCGGCGGCGCCCTGGGGGTCGTCCTCGATCTTGCCGATCACCTGGGCCTACATCGCCATGATGGGCTCCGAGGGCCTGAAGCGCGCAACGCAGCTGGCCATCCTCAACGCCAATTACATCGCGCATCGCCTCAAGTCCCGGTATCCGGTGCTCTACAGCGGCAAAAACGGCATGGCGGCCCACGAGTGCATCATCGACCTGCGACCGATCAAGGAGTCCTGCGGCGTCTCTGTGGACGACATCGCCAAGCGTCTGGTGGACTACGGCTTCCACGCGCCAACCATGTCGTTCCCTGTGGCCGACACCTTCATGGTCGAGCCGACGGAAAGCGAGGCCAAGCGGGAGCTGGACCGCTTCTGCGACGCCATGATCCAGATCCGCGAGGAGATCGACGACATCGAATCGGGCAAGGCCGACCCTGCGGACAACCTGCTCAAGAACGCGCCGCACACCCACCATCTGCTGCTCAAGGGCACCTGGACGAAGCCCTACACCAAGGAGCAGGCCTTCTTCCCGCTGTCGGCGCTGCGCGAGGACAAGTACTGGCCGCCGGTGGGCCGGGTCGACAACGTGGCCGGCGACCGCACCCTGGTCTGCTCCTGCCCGCCGATGGAGGCCTACCGCGACGCGGCGGAATAGGGCGCGCGCGGTCAAGCCGCTGTACGGAGGGGATTTTTTCGGGTCAAACGGCCATCGTTCGGCCATCGATCGACCATCGAAGTGACTTTCGCCATCAAGTCGACGGCTGATCTTGGTCCAGCTTCGGCGTATGAAGCGTGAAGGCGGGGGCCTTCGAGACGTAGGCCGGCGTGCCCAGACGCTTACTTGACCAGAACCTCGACAGGCCACATGACGATCTCGGGGAAGACCATGATCAGAATGAGCCCGATGAACTGCATCCCGACAAACGGTAAGGCGGCGCGGAAAATGTCGCCCATGGAGATGTCCGGCGGGGCAACGGACTTCAGATAGAACATGGCCGCGCCCACAGGAGGCGACAGGTAGGCGATCTGCATGTTGACGTCGAAAAGCACTCCGAACCAGATGAGGTCGAACCCCAGGTCCTTCACGATGGGAATCACCACGGGGCCGGTGATCAGGAGGATGCCGAGCCAGTCCATGGGCACGCCCATGATGATGTAGAAGACCTGAATCGCAATGAGGATGCCCCACGGACCGAGAGGCAGACTAAGGATCGTCTTCTCGATGAGCTCGCCGCCGCCGGCGAGGGTGAACACGGCGCTGAACGAGGAGACGGCGAAGAAGATCCAGAGGATCATGCAGGTCGAGCGGGTCGTGCGATAGATCGCATCCTTTATGTTCTGCCACGTCAGCTCGCGGTGGACGGCGGCACTCAACATGGCGCCGAGGGCGCCGACGCCGGCTGACTCGGTCGGCGTTGCAACGCCCTGGAAGATCGAGCCGAGCACGGCCAGCACGAGGAGCAGCGGGATGATCACGCCCCGGAGCGCCGCAACCTTCTGCCTGAATGGCATGGCCCGTTCTTCCGGAGGCGCGGGCGGGGCGAGGTGAGGCTGGAGATAGCTGCGGATCATGATGTACGTGATATAGAGGCTCGCGAGGAGGAGGCCGGCGCCGAGCCCGCCGGCGAACAGCTTGCCGATGGAGACGTTGGCGACCAGGCCGTAGACGATGAGCATCACCGCCGGCGGAATCAGCTGGCCCAGGCCGCCGCCGGCGAGGATGCACCCGAGCGCGAGGCTCTTGTTGTACCCTCGGTTCAGCATGGCCGGCAGCGCGATCAGGCCCATCAGCACCTCGCCGGCGCCGACGATGCCGACCATGGCGGCAAGCATGGTGGTGGCGATGATCGTGGTCACGGCGAGGGACCCTGGGATAGGACCG
This sequence comes from Kiloniellales bacterium, assembly GCA_036444135.1. Classification (GTDB taxonomy): domain Bacteria; phylum Pseudomonadota; class Alphaproteobacteria; order Kiloniellales; family JAKSDN01; genus JAZFZX01. The sequence continues at coordinate 13,180 of JAZFZX010000270.1, forward strand.
GTCCACACGTGGATTGCGCTGAACAGCCGCTCGCCGATGCCGGAGCGCTCCAGGATGTTGGCCATAAAAATGAACAGCGGAATGGCCGCCAAGCTGAACTCGTTCATCTCGGTCCAAACGTGCGAGACGACCAGGAAGAAGGCATCGGGGCTCAGCACGAGGAGGATGGTGATGACCGACATCGCGCCGCAGACGAAGGCGATCGGCACCCCGGCGAGGAGTAATACGATCAGCCCACCGAACATGAGCACCGTGACGAGCTCTATGCTCATAGCTCCGTCTCGACCTCCTCGGCGGGGCCGGCGGGCAGGTCTTCTCCCGTCACCAGGGTCCGGACGTCACGGACGAACTGCGCCAGGCCCTGGAGCAGGATGAGAAGCGCGCCCAGCGGGAGCATCATCTTGTAGGGCCACACGATCGGGTTCCACAGCGACCCGGCGTGCTCGCCCTCCATCATCGAACTCCAGGCGAACTCCGTTCCCCCCCACAGCAGGACGCCGACGTAGAGAACGAACAGCGGGAAGTGCAGCAACACCCTGGTCAACGTCTGCCATCGGGGAGACAGCAGGTTGTAAAGGGTCTCCACGTTGATGTGACCGCGCAGGTAATGCGTATAGGCGCCGCCGATTATGTAGAGGGTCCCGGCGAGGATGACGACGATATCCGTCGACCATATCGTCGGGGCGTTGAAGGCGTACCTGGAGACGACCTCGAAGACCATGACGCCGACGATCGGCAGGAGCAGAAAGCCGACCGCCTTGCCCGACCATTCGCTGATGAAGTCGATGGCGGTGAGCAGACGGTCCAGTACCGACATTGGTCTTACCGAACGCTTATCAAAAGAAGGGGGAGGCGGCCCCGTCGGTCTCCCCCGAAAGGGCCGCCCCGTCCCTCGACCGCGCTAGTCCAATAGTCCCATCTGCTTCATGAAGCTTACCTGGGATTCGTACATCCTCTTCGCCAACGGCGACTTGTCTCTCCAAATTCCCCAGGCCTCCCGCGCCATCACGCGGATTTCCTTCATGTCCTCCTCGGACCAGATCACGTGCACGTTGCCTGCGGCCGCATACTTCTGCAACGCATCGGCGTCCGCCAGGTACATCGTCTCCCATTGGTTGGTGGACCAATCGCGCACGGCGGTCTCGACGACGGCTTTCAGGTCGTCGGGCAAGGCGTCCCATGTCTTCTGATTGACGAAGAAGTCGTCGACGCCGACCGGGCTGTGGAACGACGGATACAGGAACGAGTCGCTCACCTCGTGCATGCCGATGCCGTAGTTGGCGGCGAGGCCGGTCCACTCGCCCACGTCGATGACGCCCTTGTCCAGCGCCGAATAGACCTCGGACCCGGACATGTAAAGCGGCGAGCCGCCCATGGCCCTGAACAGATCCGTCGGGATGCCCGGAATGGTCCGCACCTTGGGTGCCATCGCTCTGAATTCCGCGAGCGAACGCACCACGCCCTTGAAGTGGAGAGACTCGCCGGGACGCAGAGTGAGGCCGACGAGGTACACCCCTTGTTTGGCATAGAGCTCGCGTGCGAGCTCTATGCCGCCGCCCTGGTAGAGCCAGGCGTGGTACTGCCAGGCCTCCTCGAAGCCGGCGGAGGCGTTGCGGACGAAGACGAAGGCCGCGTTCTTGCCGGTCCAGTAGGCCGGCGACTGCTGGGCCGCCTCGAATGCCCCCGAGGCAACAGCATCGAGCCCTTCCTTGTTCTTGATGATGGCGTCCCCCGAGAACGGCTTGATGACGAGCCGGCCCCCGCTCATCTTCTCCACCAGCGGGACGAAGTAGTCCCTGAACACCGCGTAGTCGGATGTGCCGGCAGGGAAGAGGGACTGGACCCGCCATTCGATGGTCTCGGCCGCCGAAGTTTG
>JAZFZX010000271.1:0-3762 GCA_036444135.1 Kiloniellales bacterium
TGGTTCAGCCCCACCGACCTGCACTTCATCGCGGGCTATCAGCGCGACAGCTACCGCATCCACTCGGGCGTATCGCGTTATCTGGTCCCTCCGCGATACAGCGCCAGCAACGAGCCAACCCTGGCCAGCTTTGCCAATAACTGGTCGATCGTCACCCTGGAGCACCCGTTGGGCCGCCAGGCCGGTTGGATTGGACTCCAGTGGCTCGACGCGTACGCGCTCAGCCAACTGGACCGCGGCGATGCCTACCTATTGGAGGCCGGCTATCGGCCGGGTCAAACCCACGTGATAACCATCACCCCCGACTGTGGTATCGAAAGCCTGCTGCGACGCGAACCGTTTGCGCAACGCCGCTGCAAGGCCCATACGGCCGAGGCGGGCCTCGCCAAGCTGCTCTACATCGATGGCGAGTTCCGCGTCCTCGCCCCACAGGCGGCGAAGCGCCCGGACATCCGGCAGATCCTCGGCACGGACTCGCTCAGAGTGTCCCACGCACCGGCGCCCGGCAGCCCCGCCAGCCGTCAGCCCAGCGAAACGGTGCGACAGCTGCTCAGCCAACTGGGTTATCTGGACGTCGACAACAGTCACACCAATGGCGTGGAAACGCGGGCCGCGATCAGGGAATTCGAGAACGAGCAGGGCCTGCCAGAGACGGGGCAGCCGTCCGTGTATCTGCTCGGCCAGCTCATTCCCGCAGCGAATTAGGCGCCGCGGCGCCTTGCGCCCCGCATGGCGGAATGCCATAGTCCGCCTTTGATGAGCGCCCCGCCCAACAGCCTTCAAAATACGGGATATCCGCACCGCCACTTGCTCGGCACCGAAGGGCTGTCGGCGGGCGAGATCACCTTTCTGCTGGACTTGGCGGATACCTACGTCGACCTGAACCGCCAGGAAGACAAGAAGAAAAGCCTGCTGAGCGGGCGTACGGTCATCAATCTGTTCTTCGAGAGCTCGACGCGCACGCGCACGTCCTTCGAGTTGGCGGGCAAACGCCTGAGCGCGGACGTCATCAGCATGTCGGTCGCCTGGTCGTCGATCAAAAAGGGGGAAACCCTGATCGACACCGCCATGACCCTCAATGCCATGCACCCCGACGTGCTGGTCGTGCGCCACCCTGAGTCCGGCGCGGTCAAGCTGCTGAGCGAAAAGGTCAACTGCGCCGTCATCAATGCCGGCGACGGCAGCCACGAGCATCCCACCCAGGCGCTGCTCGACGCGCTGACGATCCGCCGGCGGCGAGGCGGGCTCGAGGGCCTGACGGTGGCGATCTGCGGCGATATCCTGCACAGCCGCGTGGCGCGGTCCAACATTCATCTGCTGACCACGCTCGGCGCCCGGATTCGCGTGATCGCGCCGCCGACGCTGTTGCCCTCGCAGATAGAGCGCCTGGGCGTAGAGTCCTACTTCGACATGCGCGAGGGGCTTCGCGACTGCGATATCGTCATGATGCTGCGCCTGCAGACAGAGCGCATGCAGGGCAGCTACGTCCCCTCGATCCGTGAATACTTCCGCTTTTTCGGCCTCGACCGGGACAAGCTGCGGCTGGCCAAGCCCGACGCCCTGATCATGCATCCCGGCCCCATGAACCGCGGTGTCGAGATCGACAGCGAACTGGCCGACGACATCGACCGCTCGGTGATCCGCGAGCAGGTGGAGATGGGCGTCGCCGTGCGCATGGCCTGTCTCGATACCTTGAACCGCGGCCGGCGTTTCCACGATGCGGAGACGCAGCCATGAAGCGGGTTTCCGCTGCCCTGAAGGCGCACGAGCAGGTGGCCTACGTGAACGCGCGGCTTCTGGATCCGGCCACGGGGCTGGATACGCCCGGCGTCCTGATGACGGACGGCGCCGTGATCGCCGACCTCGGCCCACAGCTGTTCGCCGACGGTGTCCCGGAGAAAATGACCGTGGTCGATTGCGGCGGCCACTGCCTGGCGCCCGGCCTGGTCGACATACGGGTGCAGCTCCGCGAGCCGGGGGATGAGCACAAGGAAACGATCGAATCCGGGTCCCGGGCCGCGGCGGCCGGTGGCGTGACGACCATGGTGTCGCTGCCCAACACCGATCCGGTGATCGACGATGTGGCCGGGGTCGAATTCATCGCGCGGCGGGCCCGCGAGGTCAAACTGGTCAAGATCTACAGCTACGCCAGTGTGACGCGCCGCGTCGAGGGCACGCAGCTGACGGAGGTGGGGTTGCTCTCCGAGTACGGGGCGGTCGCCTTCACCGACGGTCTCAAGGCGGTCGCGGACGCCAACGTCATGCGCCGGGCGCTCAGCTATGCGCGCGCCTTCGACCAGGTGATCGTGCAACACCCGGAGGAACCGGCGCTGGCACACGGCTCCATGAACCAGGGCGAACTGGCCACCCGGCTGGGGCTGCGCGGCATTCCGGCCGCCGCCGAGGTGATCATGATCGAGCGCGACCTTCGCCTCGTCGAACTGACGGGCGGCCGCTATCACGCCGCCCATGTCTCGACCGCGGCGGCGCTCGATCGCATCCGCGAGGGCAAGGCCCGCGGGCTCAAAATCACCTGCGACACGGCACCGCACTACTTCACGCTCAATGAAAATGCCGTTGGCGATTACCGGACCTTCGCCAAGGTCTCGCCGCCCCTGCGCAGCGAAGCGGACCGCCAGGCCGTGGCCGACGCGGTGATCGACGGAACCATCGACGCCATCGCCAGCGATCACAGCCCGCACGATCAGGATTCCAAACGCCTGCCGTTCGACCTGGCCGACTGCGGCATCGTCGGGCTCGAATCGCTCCTGCCCCTGTCCCTGGAGCTGGTGCACAAGGGCAGCACGACCCTGCTCGACCTGCTCGCCAGCTTGACCTGCCGGCCAGCCGGCATCCTGGGCCTTCCGGGCGGCTGCCTGGAGGAGGGCGCCGCCGCCGACCTCGTACTGTTCGATCCAGAGCGGCCCGGGCGCATCGTTCCGGAGACCTTTCGCAGCAAGTCCAAGAATTCACCGTTCGACGACCACCCCATCCAAGGCAAAGTGCTGCGCACCGTCGTCGACGGGCGTACTATCTTCGATGCGGACGCCTGAGGCGCACCGAGGACGGCAGCCATGCCCGATCCCATATCATGGGAGTTTTCCTGGCCTTATCTGATCGCCGCCCTGGCCGGCGGCTACCTGGTCGGGTCGATTCCCTTCGGCCTTCTTCTGACACGCATGGCGGGTCTGGGCGACGTCCGCAAGATCGGTTCCGGCAGTATCGGCGCCACCAACGTGCTGCGCACCGGGCGCAAGGATCTGGCGGCAGCAACGCTGCTGCTCGACGTCGGAAAGGGCACGGCGGCGGTTCTGGCGGCGCAGACCTATGGCCCGGACACGGCGCTCATGGCGGCCTTCGGTGCCCTGCTGGGCCATCTCCTGCCGGTCTGGCTGCGCTTCAAGGGCGGCAAGGGCGTGGCCACAGCCTGCGGGGTGATGCTGGCGCTGGCCTGGCCGGTTGCCGCGGCTGGCTGCGCGACCTGGCTGCTAATGGCCGTTCTATTTCGCATTTCCTCGGTCGCGGGCCTGGCCGCGATCGGACTCGGCCCGCTCTACGCATGGCTTTTGATGAAGGATCTGCAACTGGTCCAATTGAGCGCCGTCATCGCCCTAATGATCTGGGTCCGCCACGCGGCGAACATCATGCGCCTCCTGCGCGGCGAGGAACCCAAAATCGGGGGGCGAAAATGACGGCACTGAAATTACAATGATAGCGATCTTGAAGTGCGTGGATAATCAACTTATGATTTCATATGCCTCG
>JAZFZX010000272.1:0-3285 GCA_036444135.1 Kiloniellales bacterium
CTAGAATCTGCAGGGCGCGGTCCACGACCCGCCCCGCCACCTCGGAGCAGTGGAGTTTCACCGCGCTTGCGTGCGCGTGCGCGCGCTTGCGGTCGTCCGTGTGGTCGAGCTGCCAGGCAATCCGGTAAAGCATTGATTTAGCAGCCATGATCTCGACGGCCATGTCGGCGATCGGAAAGGAGACGCCTTGAAACTGAATGATCGGCTGTCCGAACTGTTCGCGCTCCGTGGCATAGTCGGTCGCCAGTTCGAGCGCCCGGGTCGCCGCGCCGAGGCAACGCGCCCCGATCTGCAGCCGTGCCTCGACGAACCAGTCCTTCGTCAGCTCGAAGCCCTGACCCTCCTCTCCGAGCCTTTTGGACTCCGGCACCCTGACCTCCTCCAGACGGATCTCGGCATGGTCGTAGATGAAGGTATGCATGAAATGGGGCGAGCGCTGGTGATGCAGTCCGGGGCTTTGCTTGTCGACCAGGAACAGGGTGGGCCTGTCGGGGTCGTCGTCCGCATGGGCGTGCACGATGACGTAGTCCGCCGCGCTGAAAGAGGTGACGAACCATTTCTCGCCGCTGAGGATGTAATCTCCGCCGGCCTTCATGGCCTTTGTCCGCACCTGCCGCGGATCGGAACCGGCGCCAGGCTCGCTGATGGCGAAACAGCCGCGCCGCTCGCCGCGGCAACTCGGAACGAGGTATTCCTGCTTTTGAGCGTCCGTGGCGAACTTGAGGGACACCGGCGGCAGAAAAACGACGTCCCAGAGCCCGGAGGTGGCGCGGCCTAGCTGCTCGTTGATCAGGACTTGTTGCAGGATCGAGAAACCGCAGCCGCCGTTCTCGACGCTGTGGTTGATGCCGGCAAAGCCCCACGCGACGACCTGGTCGCGGATTGGCGCCCAGTGCGCCTCCGGCAGGCCGCCCTCCTGTTCGACCTCGAGTTCCAGCGGTAGCAGGATCTGGTCGCAAAAGGCGCGGGCCCGCTCTTGCAGGCTGCAGTCGGTTTCATTGAGCGAGAGATCCATTCCGTCGCTTCCCCTCGATCTTGCTGTATCCGGCCCTGTTTGACTGTAGCATGGGTGCGTTGCCGTCCTAGGGAGCGTCGGCTGAAAAGATTTGGAGAGGATGGCAGCGGCACCAATGTACCGGTTCGCAATCGTTGAACGGCATCCGGTGGGCCGATGGACGTCTTGATTCTGCTGGCGAAGGGGACGGTGATCGGGCTGGTGATCGCGGCGCCCGTGGGTCCGATCGGCTTTCTGTGCATCAGCCGCACTTTGAAGGAAGGGCCGACGATCGGCCTGTTCACCGGGCTTGGCGCGGCCGCCGCCGATGCCGCTTATGGCGCTGTCGCGGCCTTCGGCCTCATGCAGCTGGCCATGACGCTTTCGGAACATCAGATGTTGTTGCGGATCGTCGGCGGCCTCGCCCTATGCATCATCGGCGCGCACAGCCTGGTCGCCGCGGACCGTGGTGAAAAGGCACTGAACAACCCGTCGGCGGCTGCCAGCGCGGCCAACCCGGGTTCCGGCGGCCTCGCGGCCAGGCTCGTGCGAAACTTCGCCTCCGCGTTTCTGCTGACCCTGGCGAATCCGGCGACGATCTTCTCGTTCCTCGCCATCTTCGCGGCCCTGGGCTGGGCGCAGGATCTGGACGCCGCAGCTGCCACCCTATTGGTCGCCGGCGTGTTCTTCGGGTCGGCCGTCTGGTGGCTGGGCCTGAGCAGTGCCACCGGCCTGCTCAGGGGCCGCATGGGCGAACGCCAGCGAATCTGGATCCAGCGCCTGTCGGGCATGGTGATCTTCGGCTTCGGCGTTTTTGCGCTGCTGTCGGTCGTCGTGTAGCGATCGGAACTTCACGCGCTGCTGCGCACGCGCCGGACGGCGTCCTGCCAGCCCGCGTAGCGCGAATCGCGTTCGCCCTCCGCCATGGCCGGGTCGAATCGCCCCGAGGATTGCCAGGTGCGGGTAATATCGTCGAGGCCTGTGAACAGGCCCGCGCCCAAGCCGGCCAAGGCTGCCGCGCCAAGTGCCGTGGTCTCGCTGACGACCGGCCGCTCGACCGTGCAGCCGACCAGGTCGGCCAGCCGTTGCAGCAGCCATTCGTTGGCCACCATGCCGCCGTCGACCCGCAGGTTCTGGGGCGGTGCGGCGCCGTCGGCGGTCATGGCTTCGAGCAGGTCGCGGGTCTGATAGCAGACCGCGTCGAGGGTGGCGCCGACGATCTCGGCGGGTCCGCTGGCCCGCGTCAGGCCCAGGATCGCGCCGCGCGCGTGGGCGTCCCAATAGGGCGCGCCGAGCCCTGTGAAGGCCGGGACCAGGTAGACCGCCTGGTCCGGGTCCGCGCGGCGGGCAAGCCCTTCGGTCTCGGCCGCCGAGACGATGAGGCCGAGGCCGTCGCGCAGCCACTGGACTGCCGCCCCGGCGATAAAGATCGAGCCTTCCAGGGCGTAGGTAGTGGCGCCCGACAGACGGTAGGCGATGGTCGTGAGCAGCCGGTTTGTGGAGGTGACTGCCTCGGCGCCTGTGTTCATGAGCGCAAAGCAACCCGTGCCGTAGGTCGATTTGGTCATGCCGGGCTCGAAACAGGCCTGGCCCACGGTGGCCGCCTGCTGGTCGCCGGCCATGCCGGTGATCGGCAGGGCCGCGCCGAACAGGTCGGCCTCAGTCGTGCCGAAGTCGGCGTTGCAGTCGCGCACCTCAGGCAGGATCGCGGCCGGAATGCCGAACAGGGCAAGCAGATCCTCGTCCCAATCCTGGCGGTGGATGTCGAAAAGCATGGTGCGGGCGGCGTTGGTGGCGTCGGTGGCGTGCAAGCGGCCTCCGGTCAACCGCCACAACAGGAAGCAATCGATGGTGCCGAAGGCGAGCTCGCCGCGCTCGGCACGGTCGCGCGCGCCGGGCAGGTTGTCGAGCAGCCAGGCAATCTTGCTGGCGGAAAAATAGGGATCGAGCAACAGGCCGGTGCGCTCCTGGACCAGCGTCTCGTGCCCCTCCGCGCGCAGCCGGTCGCAGTGGGCGGCGGTGCGCCGGTCCTGCCACACGATGGCGCGGTGCAGCGTTTCGCCGCTGGTCCTGTCCCAAAGCACCGAGGTTTCGCGCTGGTTGGTGATGCCGATGGCCGCCACCTCGCGGGCGCCGATGGAGGCATCGGCGAGCGCGCCTTCGACCATCGCGCAGCTGTCGCGCCAGATGTCCTCCGGGTCGTGCTCGACCCAGCCGGGTTTGGGGAAATGCTGCGGCAGCTCCTTCTGCGCCTGGCCCACGGGCCGGCCCTCGCCGTCGAAGATCATGGC
>JAZFZX010000273.1:0-2240 GCA_036444135.1 Kiloniellales bacterium
ATGAATGCCTCGAAGTTCATGGTGCCGTTCCTTGTCCGAAATACGCCCATATGCGGCGGTCAACGTAGCTTTTCACGCTATCACGCCAAAACCGCAAATATTTTCGTTTTCCGGCGGCGATTTGATAGATTGCGGCCCGCACCCCACGCGGAACCGACGGTAAGGCGAGGATTGATGTCGAGCAAGCTGCAAAGAGGTGTTCGCAGCCGTGCAATCGGGCCGGTCCGCGACGCCGTACCATCGGTCCCTTGAACGCCGTGCCGGCACTGCCCTGCCAGTGAAATGAAGCGGACCATGACGCGATCCGACAACCTGAAACGCCTGCTGCGGCCCAGGCATATCGCCTTCATCGGCGGCCGCGACCTGCTGGACCCGATCCGCAGTTCGCGGAGCACCGGCTTCGAGGGCGAAATCTGGGTGGTCAACCCCAACCGCGAGGAGCTGGCCGGGTACAAGTGCTATCCCTCCGTGGCCGCCCTGCCGGAGGCCCCGGACGCCAGCTTCGTCGCCGTGCGGCGGGAGGCCACCATCGAGGTGGTCCGCGAGCTGGCCGCCCGCGGCGCCGGCGGTTGCGTGTGCTACGCGGCCGGCTTCGCCGAAATCGGCGGCGACGGGCGGAAGCTGCAGGACGAACTGGCCACCGCCGCCGGCGACCTGGCGCTGGTCGGGCCGAATTGCTATGGCCTGCTCAACTATTTCGACGGCGTCGCCCTGTGGGCCGACCAGCACGGCGGACGCCACGTCGAACGGGGCGTCGCCATCCTCAGCCAGAGCGGCAACATCTCGCTCAACCTCACCATGGCGGAGCGCTCGGTGCCGCTCGGCTACATCATCAGCGTCGGCAACCAGGCGGTGCTCGGCATCCACGACCTGCTCGACGCCTTGATCGACGATCCGCGCATCACCGCCATCGGGATCTACCTGGAAGGGTTGAGCGACGTGGCGGGCTTCAGCCGCGCCGCCGCCCGGGCGCTGGACAAGGGCGTGCCCGTGGTGGTCCTCAAGGTGGGGACCTCGGCCCTCGGCGCCCAGGTGGCGCTCAGCCACACCGGCTCGCTGGCCGGCACCGACGAACTCTACCAGGCCCTGTTCGACCGCCTGGGGATCGTGCGCGTGGGTTCGATCACCGGCCTGCTGGAGACGTTGAAGCTGCTGGCCACCGTGGGCCCGATTGGTGGGCCGCGGCTCAGCGTGTTCACCTGCTCGGGTGGCGAGTCCGCCCTGATCGCCGATCTGGCCGAACGGGCCGGGCTCGAACTCACCCCGCTCAGCAAGGAGCAGGCCGACGATCTGCGCCGGCAAATGACCGTGTTCACCACCATCGCCAACCCGCTCGACTACAACACCGCCATTTGGGGCGACCCGCCGGCGCTGGAACGCTGCTTCACCACGGTGATGGGCGGCGACTACGACGTCAGCGTGCTGCTGATCGACTACCCCGACCCAACGCACTGCGACCCGGCGGGCTGGGACGCCTCGGTCGACGGATTCATCGCGGCGCACAAGGCGACGGGCTGCCCGGCGGTGGTGGCGAGCACCCTGCCGGAGCTGTTGCCCGCAAGCACGCGCGAGCGGGTACTGGCCAACGGCTTGGTTCCGCTGCAGGGCTTGTCGGAAACCGTTGAGGCGCTCGGTGCCGCGGTGGATTACGGCCGCCGCCGCGAGGCCCTGCTGGCCGATGGCAATCAAGCCGCGCTGGCCTTGCCTGCCCCCGGCGCCACGCCGCAAGACCCCGCCGTGCTCGACGAATGGCGGGCCAAGCAAATCTTGGCCGCATGCGGCCTCACCGTGCCCAAGGGCCGCCTGACGACGGCTACCGAAGCGCCCCGAGCGGCGGCCGAGATCGGCTTCCCGGTCGTGCTCAAAGCGGTGGGCGCCAACCTGGCGCACAAGACCGAGGCCGGGGCCGTCGCCCTCGGTCTGGAGAGCGAGGAACAGGTCGCGGACGCCGCCAGCCGCATGCGCGACAACCTCTCCGAGGCCGGGCGGGAACCCGGTGGCTTTCTGGTGGAGCGCATGGTGACGGGCGCGGTCGCCGAACTGATCGTCGGCGTCAAGCGGGACGACAGCTTCGGCCTGGCGCTGGTCGTCGGCAGCGGCGGTATCCTGGTCGAGCTGACCCGCGACAGCACGGCGTTGTTGCTGCCCACCAGCCGGCAAGCCGTGGTGGAGGCGCTGGCATCGCTCAAGGCGGCGAAACTGCTGTCCGGTTACCGGACGGGGCGCAAGGGCGACTTCGA
>JAZFZX010000274.1:0-3085 GCA_036444135.1 Kiloniellales bacterium
ACGGCACAGGAGACCTCATGCACCGCGCGCTGGACGGCGGACGTGCGGGCCGAGGTCCGGAGGTGGCGGTCGATGCGCGCGGCATCTCCGTTCGCGATGAACTCGGCAATGCCGGTGATCACCGATGCGAAGTCCCTCTCTTCAACCGGCGACCAGACGAAAAGCGGCGCGCGGGACACCAGGGGATCGAGGTCCGCCGGCACGTCCGCACCGGTGACCAGCGGGTCGCGGTCCGGAAGGCGCGGGTTGGCGACGGCGAGTCCGCCCGGCCAGTGCCGCGCCCAGTTCCCTTTCAGTGGGGCGATCCAATCTGAAACAAGGCCTTGCGAATGCAAGTCGAAGTGGCGGCCGCTGCTCAGCTTGTGCTGGAGCGCCAAGGTGAGGATCGCGGCCCGGCAGCGGGCGGACGCTGGGCCGGCGCCACAGCCCCGCCGCCAGATTTCCTGATAGGCGGGAAAGAAATTCGCCCGTTCCGCCGCGCTGCTAATGGCAAACGCGTTGTCGGTCGCCCGGTTCCCCCGGCCCGGCTCGACCCCATGAAAGCGCGCCCCTTCACGCCGCAGCCTCTCCGCCACATCGCTATTGGCGTCGGTTTCGCTCCACGGGGCATCGGAAAAGATCGGCCCGCCGTTCTGATGGCACGACACGCAAAGGCGCCGGTTGGCGTAGATCACCCGCGGCGTCTTGCCCGGCGCATAGTCCTCGACGACCTGGAATTCGAATCGCCCGGCGGCCTCGTTGTAGCTAATCACCTCCAGGCTCGCGGCCTTTTCCTGATAGCCGATGTAAAGCCGGTCCGTGAGGTGCGCGCCGCTCGCCTCCGCAGGCGATGGGGGATCGGCCACGACCGCGAGAACCAGCCGTGGATGGGTGAAAAAGCCTGGCGCCGCGGCGTTGCGCTGGAGCGCCCGGCCGAGGGGAATCAGGACCTGTGCCAGCCCGTCCGGGCCGGCGACGCCCGCCGCCAAATGCTCCACGATCCGTTGCCGCAGCGCCGCGAAGGGAAAGGGCACGTCGTAGACCTTCGCCCCGTGCCGCTCTGTGACGAACAGATGATCGAACAGCGAGCGGCCGAGGGGCGGCCGGTCGGGCCCCGGTTGGGCCGGATCGAACGCCCAGGCGGCGGCCTGTGCGTCTCCGCCGTCGTCGCCCGTGGCCAACCCATCCGCCGGCACCGGCACCCCGACGACAAAGATCATGACCAGCGCCGCCAAGGTCGCGCCGGTCCTGCGCAGCAGCGAGCGGGCCAAACACATGGGCCTGAGTCTTTCCGAGGTCGGGCCTCCGCGCAAGGCGTCCCCTCGCCGTTCCCGTCAATCCCCCTTCGAGGCCGCCTCCGCCTTGGCGCGGATTTCGCTCAAGGACTGGGTCACCGTGATCGCCTCGGGATCGATGCGCAGTTCGAGAAGCGCCGGGCGGCCGGCGCTGCGGGCGCGTTCAAAGGCGGGCGCGAACTCCTCGGTGCGTTCCACCACCTCGCCATAGCCACCATAGGCCTCGGCCAACTTGGCGAAGTCCGGGTTGCCCAGAGAGGTCGCAATCACCCGGGCCGGGTAGCTGCGCTCCTGATGCATGCGGATTGTGCCCCACATGGCGTTGTTGATCACGATCACGATGATGTCGGCGCCGTACTGGACGGCGGCACCGAACTCCTGTCCGGTCATCTGGAAGCAACCGTCCCCGGTCACCGCGACCACGGTGCGATCGGGATGCAGCCGCTTGGCGGCAACCGCCGCGGGGGTCGCATAGCCCATCGAGCCGGAGGTCGGCCCGAGCTGGCAACGGTACTGCCGGTAACGGTGGAAGCGGTGCAGCCAGGCGGAGTAGTTCCCCGCACCGTTGCTGACGATGGCATCGGGCGGCAGGTTGTCGCGCAGCCAGACCATCACCTCGGCCAGCTGCAGCGGGCCGGGGTTCGCCACCGGCTCGGTCCAGGCCAGGAAGTCCGCCCGTGCCGCCTCGGTCCCGGCGCGCCACGGCGGCGGCGAAGCCGGCGCCAGCTCCGCCGCCGCGGCGGCGAAAGCCCGCATGCCGGCGTTGATCGCCAGGGCCGGCTGGTAGAGCCGGCCCAGCTCTTCGGCCCCGGGGTAAACGTGCACCAGGGTCTGCTTGGGCTTCGGAATGTCGAGCAGCGCATAGCCGTCGGAGGTTATCTCGCCCATGCGCGTGCCGACCAGCATCAGCAGGTCGGCCTCCCGCACCCGCGCCGCCAGCTTCGGGTTCGCGGCGATGCCGACGTCGCCCACGTAATTCGCATGGGCGTTGTCGAAGTAGGACTGGCAGCGGAACGAGGCGCCGACGGGCAGCGCGTAGGCCTCGGCAAAGCGGCGGAAGTTGTCGCAGGCCGCGGCGTCCCATCCGCCGCCGCCAACGATGGCCAAGGGCCGCTCGGCGCCCGCCAGCATCTCTTGCAGGCGCGCCAGATCGTCCGCCCCCGGATGGGCCTCGACCGGCTGGTAGGGATCGGCCGGGCGAACCGGCACCCGATCGCGCAGCATGTCCTCCGGCAGCGCCAGGACCACGGGGCCCGGCCGGCCGCTGGTCGCGGTGGCGAAGGCGCGGGCCAAGAACTCGGGCACGCGCTCGGCCTGGTCGATCTGCGCCACCCATTTGGCCATCTCGCCGAACATGCGCCGGTAATCGATTTCCTGGAAGGCCTCGCGCTCGGTCATGCCGCGGGCGATCTGACCGATGAACAGGATCATCGGCGTCGAGTCCTGGAAGGCGATGTGCACCCCAGCAGAGGCGTTGGTGGCGCCGGGCCCGCGGGTGACCATGCAAATCCCGGGACGACCGGTCAGCTTGCCAGCGGCTTCGGCCATCATCGCCGCCCCGCCTTCCTGGCGGCAGGCCGTGACCGCGATTTCCGGCACGTCGTACAGCGCGTCGAGCACCGCGAGATAGCTTTCGCCCGGCACGCAGAAGACGTGATCGGCGCCGTGCATCCGCAAGGCATCGACCAACAGTTGTCCGCCGCTCTTGAGCTCCTGTCCCGCCACGCTCGACCTCCCCGCCTTCTGGCGCCCCCGTCCTCCCCCTGATAGCCTCACGGCTACGGCTTGTCACGCCCCGCCGGCGGCCGCGT
>JAZFZX010000275.1:0-4626 GCA_036444135.1 Kiloniellales bacterium
CTTCTTGGAATCGTCGAGGTTCCGGCTGAGTTCCGGCGGCAGGCACGCCGGGTCGAGCCACACGGCGGCGGCCAGCACCGGGCCGGCCCAGGGGCCGCGGCCGGCCTCGTCGATCCCGACCACGCGGTGCCCGGCCGCCGATCCGCTGGCGGCGCCGTAGGCCGTCTCCAAGGCGAAGTCGGGCATCGCGGGGTCCCGTCTCAGTCTCAGTCCCGCGGGCGGCTCTTGCCGCCGCTGTCCGGCCCCGCGTCCGGCAAACGGTCGCTCGGCGTCTGCCGGCGGCGCGGCATGATGCCACCGACCCAACGGGTCGCGCCGGATGCCATGCCGGCTATCGAATGCTCGGCGCGCAAGGTGGATCGCATGATCGCGGCCGCCTCCCGCCCATAGGCCAGGCGCAGGGTCTCGCGGGCCGAGGTCACGCCCAGCAGCACGATGCGATGCAGGCGGCGTGCGGATTCCAGCCACAGCGGCCCGAACACCAGCGACAGCACCGTGATCGCGACGATGAGGCGCTGGGCCTCGTACGACACGGCCGCGACAGACAGGCCGAGGGCCGCGAGCACAAAGGAGAATTCGCCGATCTGGGCGAGCAGCACGCCGGAAAGGAAGGCGCGCGGCCAGGTCTCGCCCAGGAAGCGGATAACCGCGATATTGAGCGCCGTCTTGAGCACGGTGATGAACAGCAGGATCACGACCACGGTCCAGACATTGTCCCAGATGTAGCGCAGGTCGAGCAGCAGCCCGATGGACAGGAAGAACACCATCAGCAGCACGCTCTGGATGGGCGCCGTGTGCTGGACCATGACACGCCGGGCGGTGGAATTGCCGACGATTAGGCCGGCCAGGAAGGCACCGTAGGCGACGGACAGCCCGAGCAGGCCGGAGAGCGCGGCCGTTCCGAAGCAGAAGGCCAGGCCGGCCAGCGGCATGAGGTCGGGATTGCTGCCGATCAACCTGGAAAACGGCAGCCGGATGCGCCGCCGGCGGCTCAGGTAGACGATCAGCACGGCTAGGAAAGCGATCGCGACGGCCATCTTGATGATGGCGTCGAATTCCATCGTGCCGCCGCCGCGGAACGAGCCGATGATCAGCATCATCGGCACCACAGCCAGATCCTGGGCGATCAGCACGCCGACGGTGATCTGGCCGACGCGGCTGCGCAGCTCGCCGATTTCCTCCAGCATCTTGATGGCGACCGCGGTCGAGGAGATGGCGACCACGAAGCCCAGCAAGATGATGTGCGGGCCGCTCCAGTCGAGCAGGGTGCCGATGACGGCCATCACCGCCAGTCCGGCGATGATTTGGGTGACCGTCGTCAGAACCGCGATCTTCCAGACCTCGCGGATGCCCCGGAGGGACATCTCCATGGCGATCAGGTAGAGCAGCATGAGCACGCCGAGCTCGGCCAGGATCTCGATGAAGGTGCGGTTTTCAACCAGGCCCAGGCCGGACGGCCCGAGGAGCACGCCCGCCAAGATATAGCCGACGACCGCCGGTTGCCGGAGCCGCTGCATCGTCATGCCGCAGGCAAGCGCCGCCACCACGACGATGGCGAGCGCCGTCAGTTGTGCGTGTTCTTGGACCGACTCCATAGGCGCGGCAGTTTAGAGTGATTTTGGACCAGATTGAATCAACGCTGTTGCCTCTGGGCTGGATGCGGCCGCTAGGCGCGGGCTGAAGCGCGATGCCGGAGCATCGGGCAAGACCCGCAACGACGCGGAGGGCCAGCCACCAAATGCCGGTGGGGCAACCCGTTCGGGACGGGCGCTTTTGGCCGGACGTCGCGTTGCTCGTTCTCGAATATGCGTCGGCATGTCCTTCGTCCTCGCTCCTAACGTCCGGCCAAAATCGCTCCGTCGGCGTGGTTCAATCTGGTTCAAAACCACTCTAACACTTTCCCCGGATGGTCAAGGCCCCGGCTTCGTTTTTTCACCCTGCCCGAAGCCAAGACGGGACCGGCGTCCGTCAGGACGGGCGGCGGCCGTCGCGGGGCGGGGCCAGAAGCCAGCCGAACACGAAAGCCGCTGCGGCTGCGCCCAGCAGCTCGGCCACGATAAAGCCGGGCGCGTCCAGCGGCCGGATGCCGGAAAAGGTATCGGTGAAGCTGCGGGCGATGGCGACGGCCGGGTTGGCGAAGGATGTGGACGAGGTAAACCAGTAGCCGGCGGTGATGAACAGTCCCACCGCATACGGCAGGGCCTCCGGGCGGGCCTTGAGACAGGCCAGGATGGTGCCCACCAGGCCGAAGGCGGCGACGAACTCGGCGGTCCATTGCGGAAAACCGCTGCGCACCGTGGTCGAAGCCTGAAAAACGGGCTCGGCAAACATGACATGCGCCAGCCAGGTGCCGAGCAGGCCGCCGGCAACCTGCACCGCGACATAGGACCAGGCGGCGCTGCGTCCGATCTCGCCCTTGAGGGCGAAGGCGAGGGTCACGGCGGGATTGAAATGGGCGCCGGAGATCGGCGCGAACTTGAGGATCAGGACGGCCAGAATCGCGCCCGTGGCGATGGCGTTGGCGAGCAGGGCCAAAGCCGTGTTCCCGCCGGCCAGCCGCTCGGCCATGATGCCGGAGCCGACCACGGTGGCCAAAAGGAAGGTTGTGCCCAGAGCCTCGGCGACGAGCCTGCGGGGCATGTCTGCCGGGTGTGCTGCGCTTGCGGGCTCTGTCATGACCGACCCCCACGCTTGCGCACGCGCGCCTGGGCTCCAGGCCGTGGCCGCGGCGCGGCCTTGCCAGGCGCCGCAACCGCGCTGGGCCCGCCGCAAAGCTCCGGGCGTCCGCGGCAGCAGTCTTCGGTGAGGAACGACAGCAGTGCGCGAATGCCCTCGGGGTGTGCGGCGTAATAAATCTGCCGGCTCTCACGGCGCGCCGTCAGCAGACCGGCGCGCTCCAGTTGCGCCAGGTGGAACGACAGGGTCGCCGGCGCCACGGCCACCTCGGCCGCCACTCGGCCGGCCGGTAGCCCGTCGGGGCCTTCGCGCACCAGCAGGCGGAACACCGCGAGGCGCGTGTCCTGGGCCAACGCCCCCAGGGCGGTCAATGCCTCATCGCTCTCCATATTTTGATAATTAGACAATTATCAAAATATATGCAATGGCATTTGCATGCCGTCTTGGGCATCGGCATCGGCATCGGCATCGGCATCGGCATCGGCATCGATATCGCCGGGCGCCTTACCGGGCGTCCGGGCGCGCCCGCCATGACGGCGCGGCCGTGAGGCCGTACGGCCGTTAAGAACAAAGGGCCGTTCAGAACAGACGGAGCTGGTTCGGGTCGGCCGGCTTGGCCGGCCGGCGGAAGGCGCTCGCGTCGAGGTCCCAGTCGGGGCGGCCGAGGCCAAGCCGCCGGCTGGCCAGCGCGAAGCGCGCCTTCAGAAGCTCGGCATAGACGCCCTCGCCCTTCATGCGGCGGCCCCAGGCGGCGTCGTAGAGCCGGCCGCCGCGGGTCTCGCGCACCAGCTTCAAGACCCGCGCCTTGCGCTCTGGATAGTGGGCCTCGAGCCATTCCTCGAACAGCTCCTTGATCTCCAGCGGCAGGCGCAGCAGGACGTAGCCGGCGGCGCTTGCGCCGGCCGCCGCTGCGGCCTCCAGGATACGCTCCAGTTCGGCGTCGTTGAGGGCGGGGATCATGGGGGCGGCGAGCACCCCGGCCGGCACGCCCGCGGCGGACAGCTCGGCGATCGCCGCCAGACGGCGCTTCGGTGTGGCCGCGCGCGGCTCCATGCGCCGCGCCAGGTCACGGTCCAGCGTGGTGACCGAGACGAAGACGCCGGCCAGGTTCTCCCTTGCCAACGGCACCAGCAGGTCGAGGTCGCGCACCACCAGCGGCGACTTGGTGACGATCGTCACCGGATGGCGCGTCTCGTACAGCACTTCGAGCAACCGCCGTGTGATGCCCAGCTCGCGCTCGATCGGCTGATAGGGATCGGTGCTGGTGCCGAGCGCCAGGGTTGCGGGCCGGTAACCGGGCGCCGCCAGTTCGGCGCGCAGCAGCTCGGGCGCGTCGGGCTTGGCGAACAGCCGTGTTTCGAAGTCGAGCCCCGGCGACAGGCCGAGCCAGGCATGGGTCGGCCGCGCGAAGCAATAGACGCAGCCGTGCTCGCAGCCCCGGTAGGGATTGATCGAGCGGTCGAAGGGGACGTCGGGGGAATTGTTGCGGGCGATCACCCGGCGGCTGTGGTCGCGCGCGACATGGGTCTCGGGTGGCGGGTCATCGCGTTCGTGCCCGGCCGTCTCCCAGCCGTCGGACACCGCCACGTGTGCCACGGCCTCGTAGCGGCCGCTGCGGTTGCTGACCGCGCCGCGGCCCTTCCGGGGGCGGTCGGGGCGTTCCTCCAACATGCGGCCAGTCTATCTCGAAACACTGAACATAACAAGAACATATGGCGGACAAACCCGAGTCGCGGGGTTGGTTGATCAGGCCCCCGGGGCCGGCCCAGGTCGTCCCAACGCGTATCTATCGGGGCAACTAGAACAAAAATGGAACAAGCGGCAGCGATGCAAGCACCTGAGATGGGCTAATACCAACGGTCTTAGATATTGCCCCATTTCATGGGCACGAAATCGGTTCGTCCGGGCAGGCGCGGCGCGAAGCGCGATGGCAGGCCATCGGGCGAACGG
>JAZFZX010000276.1:0-6222 GCA_036444135.1 Kiloniellales bacterium
GCGGCCTTCATGGACCTGCCGCCGGAAGTCCTGACCACCACCATGCGCACGCATCAGAAGTATTTCCCGACCCTCGGCAAGAAAGGCGCGCTCGCCGACCGCTTCGTGCTGGTGGCCAACATGGAGACGCCCGACGGCGGCGCGGCCATCGTTGCCGGCAACGAGCGGGTGCTACGCGCGCGCCTGGCCGATGCGCGTTTCTTCTGGGACCAGGACCGCAAGCGAAGCCTGGCCTCGCGCGCCCCGGACCTGGCCGAGATCGTGTTCCACGCCAAGCTCGGCAGCCTCGACGCCAAGGCCGACCGCATGCAGGCGCTCGCGGTCGAGATCGCCAAACATGTCCCCGACGCCGATCCCGACCGGGTGCGCTCCGCCGCGCGGCTCGCCAAGGCCGATCTCACCACGGGCATGGTCGTCGAGTTTCCCGAGCTTCAGGGCGTCATGGGCCGCTATTACGCGCTGGCCGACGGCGAGCACGCGGAGGTGGCCGAGGCCATCGCCGATCACTACGCGCCCCAGGGGCCGGGCGCCCGCTGCCCCGAGGCACCCGTCTCGGTTGCGGTGGCGCTGGCCGACAAGATCGACACCCTGGTGGGCTTCTGGGTGATCGGCGAGACGCCGACCGGCTCCAAGGACCCCTATGCGTTGCGCCGGGCGGTCCTCGGCGTGATCCGGCTGATCGTCGAGAACCAACTGCGTGTGCCGCTGACCCAGGTCATAGAGGCGGCCCGGGGGCTCTATCGCGACCTGGACGGGCCATCCGTCGCCGCGCCGTTATTGGACTTCTTCGCCGACCGCCTGAAGGTGGCGCTCAAGGACAAGGGCGTGCGACACGACCTGATCTCGGCCGTCTTCGCACTGGGCGGCGAGGACGATCTGGTGCGCTTGCTCAACCGGGTCAAAGCCCTCGAAGACTTCTTGGGCAGCGACGACGGCGAGCATCTGCTGGTCGCCTACCGCCGCGTCGCCAACATCGTGCGCATCGAAGAGAAGAAGGACGGCGTGCGCTTCGACGGAGCGGCCGACGCGGAGCGCTTCGTCCAGGAGCAGGAGACGGCGCTGGCCGGGGCCCTGGGTGCGGCGGCGGAGACCGCCGAACCGGCACTGGCCGGCGAGGATTTCACCAAGGCGATGGGCGCCATGGCGCGCCTGCGCCGCCCGGTGGACGACTTCTTCGACCACGTGACCGTCAATGCGGAGGACACGGACCTCAGGACCAACCGCCTGCGCCTGCTGAACGGCATCGGCGCGACCCTGGGCCGCGTGGCGGATTTCTCGCGAATCGAGGGTTAGGCAACGCGATGACGAAGTGGGTCTACAGTTTTGGCGGCGGCAGCGCCGATGGCGGCGCCGATATGCGCGATCTGCTGGGCGGCAAGGGCGCCAACCTGGCCGAGATGTCGTCCCTGGGGCTGCTGGTGCCGCCGGGCTTCACCATCACGACCGAGGCCTGTACCCATTTCACCGCGCACAGCGCCTATCCCGACGACTTGGCGGACCAGGTGACAGCGGCGCTGTCGCGGGTCGAGGACGAGTTGGGGGTGCGGTTCGGCGACCCCGAGGATCCGTTGCTGGTCTCCGTGCGCTCCGGCGCGCGGGCGTCCATGCCCGGCATGATGGACACGGTCCTCAATCTCGGCCTCAACGACGAGACCGTGAACGGCCTGGCCCGGAAATCGGGCGACCGCCGCTTCGCCTACGACAGCTACCGGCGCTTCATCCAGATGTTCGGCGACGTGGTGCTCGGCGTCGATCACCACAAATTCGAGGAGATCCTGGACCTCCACAAGGAGGACAGCGGCCACGGTCTGGACACCGACCTCACGTCCGAGGACTGGGAGGCCGTGATCGCGGACTACAAGGCCAAGGTTGTCGACGAGACGGGCGCGCCCTTCCCGCAGGACCCCATGGACCAGGCCCGGGCGGCGATCGCGGCGGTGTTCGGTTCCTGGATGAACAAGCGCGCCGTGACCTACCGCAAGCTGCACGCCATCCCCGAGGACTGGGGCACCGCGGTCAACGTGCAGGCCATGGTGTTCGGCAACATGGGCGACGACTGCGCCACCGGGGTCGCCTTCACCCGCAATCCCTCGACCGGGGAAAACGCTTTCTACGGGGAGTACCTGGTGAATGCCCAGGGCGAGGACGTGGTCGCCGGCATCCGCACGCCCCAGCACCTGACGGTTCGGGGCAGGGAGGAGAATCATTCCGACCTGCCGTCGATGGAAGAAGTCATGCCGGAGGTCTTCGGGCAACTGCTCGAAGTCCGGCGCACTCTGGAGCGGCACTACCGCGAAATGCAGGACATCGAGTTCACCGTGCAGCGCGGCACCCTCTATATGCTCCAGACCCGCAGCGGCAAGCGCACTGCGGCCGCGGCTCTCAAGATCGCGGCCGACATGGTCGACGAAGGCCTGATCGACGAGGCCGAGGCGGTGTGCCGCATCAATCCGTCGTCGCTCGACCAGCTCCTGCATCCCACCCTGGACCCGGACGCCGAGCGGCAACTGATCGCCCGCGGTCTGCCGGCCTCGCCCGGCGCGGCCTCGGGCCGGCTGGTGTTCAGCTCGGACGATGCCGAAGCGCAGGCGATGGCGGGCAATAAGGTCATCCTGTGCCGCATCGAAACCAGTCCCGAGGACATTCACGGCATGCACGTGGCCCAGGGCATCCTCACCACCCGGGGCGGCATGACGAGCCACGCGGCCGTGGTCGCCCGCGGCATGGGCCGGCCCTGCGTGGCCGGCGCGGCGGACCTGCGCATCGACTATGCCTCCGGCGTCATGCGGGTGCTCGACAGCGAGCTCAAGGACGGCGATGTCATCACCATCGACGGCTCGACGGGCGAGGTCATGCTGGGCGAGGTGAAAACCATCCAGCCCGAGCTGTCCGGCGATTTCGCCCGCGTCATGGGTTGGGCCGACGGCGTCCGGACCATGCGGGTGCGGGCCAACGCCGACACACCGGGCGACTGCCGGACGGCGCGGGACTTCGGCGCCGAAGGCATCGGACTGTGCCGCACCGAGCACATGTTCTTCGATGCCGGGCGCATCGTCGCGGTGCGCGAGATGATCCTCGCCGACGGCCCGGAGGGGCGCCGCAAGGCGCTGGACAAGATCCTGCCCATGCAGCGTCAGGATTTCGTGGAGATCTTCCGGATCATGGCCGGCCTGCCGGTCACCATCCGCCTGCTCGATCCGCCCTTGCACGAATTCCTGCCCCAAGAGGAGGCCGCCGTGGCCGAGGTGGCCGAGGCCACCGGGATGGCGGTCGAGCAGGTGCGCGCGAGGGCGCTCAGGCTGGCCGAGGTCAATCCCATGCTCGGCCACCGGGGCTGCCGGTTGGCGATCACTTACCCCGAGATCTACGAGATGCAGGTGCGCGCCATCTTCGAGGCCGCCACCCAGGTTGCCAGGGAGGACGGCGGGAGGGTTCAGCCCGAGGTCATGATTCCCCTGATCGCCATGCGCAAGGAACTGAAGATCCTGCGCGCCCTGGTGGATCGTGTGGCTGCCGAGGTCATGGCGGCCGAAGGCGTCGAGATCGCCTATGAGGTGGGCACCATGATCGAGCTGCCGCGCGCCTGCTTGCGCGCCGGGGAAATCGCCGAGGAGGCCGACTTCTTCTCGTTCGGCACCAACGACCTGACGCAGACCACCTATGGCCTGTCGCGCGACGATGCCGCCAACTTCCTGGGCGCCTACGAAGAACGCGGCATCATCGATCAGGACCCCTTCATTTCGCTCGACGTCAAGGGCGTGGGCGAGCTGGTCGCGTTGGCCGTCGAACGCGGCCGCAAGACGCGCCCCGAGCTGCATCTCGGCATCTGTGGCGAGCACGGCGGCGATCCGGTATCGATCGCCCACTGCCAGACCTTCGGGCTCGACTACGTGTCTTGCTCGCCATTCCGGGTGCCGATCGCTCGTCTGGCCGCCGCCCAGGCGGCGATCGCCGCCAAGGGGTGACGGCCGCGCGCCTGACGGAGACCTGAAGCCGCTTCAGAAGCGGGCCCACTCCGGCCTGACGGGCGTCAGCCGCGCCTCGCCGGCGGTGAGGGGGGCCGCGTCATCATCCAGGTATTCGAGACGCAGCAGGGCGAGCGCCATCTTGCCGGCGGTCGAGCGCACGATGCCGACGTCGCGGTCGCCGCAACGCACCGGGGTGCCGGGCTCTGGCACGGGGCCTTCGATGCGCACGGGCAGGAGCCGCTTCTTCACGAGGCCGCGGTACTTCACCCGGGCTGTCAGTTCCTGGCCCATGTAACAGCCCTTGTCCCAATCGAGGCCGTTCAGCTCCTCGAAGCCGCTTTCCAGGAGCAGCGATTTTTCGACCTCCAGGTCACGGCTGCCGTCGGGCACGCCGAGGGCGATCCGCAGGCGGTCATAGGCCTCGACCTCGGCAGGCGCGAATCCGGCGGTAGCCAGCGCCGCCTCGGACCCGGCTCGCGGCAGGACCGCCCGTGCCCCCAGGTCGGCGAGGCGCGGATCGACATAGGCACGTCCGCCGGCAAACGGCACCGCGCGTCCGGGGTTATCCTCCGGCAGACCGAGGGCGTCGAACGCGTCCTCCCCGAACAGGGCGGCCACGGCATAGTCCTGGTCGGCGTCGGCGAGCGCGACCTGGGCACGCAATTTGTAGAGCGACAGCCGCCGCAGCAGGTCGTCGCGGCGCGCCTTCTCGCAGTCCAGCAGGAGGACCGGTTGGTCCTCGTTACTGTCGGCCGCGTCGGGCGCTTCGATCAGATAGAACTCGTGCAGGAACTTGCCCTGCGGGGTCAGAAACGCCGCCCAAACCGCGCGATCGGTTGACACCCGGTCGACATCGTTCGATACGATGCCCTGCAGGAAGCTCCGGACATCGGGTCCGGTCAGCTTCAGCACCCCGCGGTGCGGCAAGATCAAGGCGCGCGGCTGGCTCATCATCTGGTCTCTGGTTGGCCTCTGGTGGCAAACCTAAAGGTGGCGAGAGTGCCGCGCCGGCACAAGAGGGGCGAAACCGGGAGCGACAGGTGGGGGCAGGGTACGATCTCATCGTGCGCAATGGAACCACGATCACGCCTGCGGGCACCGTTCGCGTGGATGTGGCCGTGTCGCAGGGGCGGATCGCCGCCATCGGCGATCTCGCGGCCGCCGACGCGGGCGAGGTGCTGGAGGCTGGCGGTCTCCATGTCCTGCCGGGCGTGATCGACACCCAGGTGCACTTCCGCGAACCGGGGCTGGAACACAAGGAGGATCTCGCCAGCGGCACGGCCGCCGCCGCGCTCGGCGGCGTGACGGCGGTCTTCGAGATGCCGAACACCCGGCCCAGCACGCTCGGCGCGGCCGACTTGGCCGACAAGCTTTCGCGCGCCCACGGCCGGGCCTGGGTCGATCACGCCTTCTTCATCGGTGCCGCGGCCGAGAACCTGGACCAGCTGGCGGCGCTGGAGCGGTTGCCCGGCTGCTCCGGCGTCAAGGTCTTCATGGGGTCGTCCACCGGCAGCCTGCTGGTCGAGGACGACGAAACCCTGCTCGGGGTCCTCAGGGCCGGACGCCGCCGGGTGGCGGTGCACGCCGAGGACGAGGAGCGCCTGCGCGAGCGCCTGGACCTGGTGCGCGGCGGGGCGAACGTCGATCAGCATCCGGTGTGGCGCGACGAGGAAACCGCCCTGCGTGCGACCAAGCGCTTGATGGCCGTGGCGCGCCAGGCCGGGCGGCCGGTGCACGTGCTGCACGTGACCACGGCGCAGGAGATGGATGTTCTCGCGGCGAACAAGGACATTGCGACGGTCGAGGTAACGCCCCAGCACCTGACCCTGGCGGCGCCCGACTGCTATGCGCGGCTCGGCACCAAGGCCCAGATGAACCCGCCGATTCGCACCGAGGAGCACCGGGCCGGCCTGTGGCGGGGCGTTGCGGCGGGGATTGTCGATGTGGTGGGCTCCGACCACGCACCCCACACGCTTGAGGAAAAGGCCGGCGACTATCCGGCGACGCCGGCTGGCATGCCGGGGGTGCAGACCCTGCTGCCGCTGCTCCTCGACCACATGAACGCCGGGCGCCTCAGCCTGGAACGGCTGGTCGATCTGACCAGCGCGGGGGCGCAGCGCGTGTACGGAATCGCCGGCAAGGGCCGTATCGCGGTCGGCTACGACGGCGACCTGACGCTGGTCGACCTCGAGGCGCGGCGCGAGATCACGGCGGACTGGTTGGCCTCGAAGTGCGGCTGGTCGCCGTTCGAGGG
>JAZFZX010000277.1:0-7398 GCA_036444135.1 Kiloniellales bacterium
TCTTGGATCTCCACCGCAGCTGGGAGGCAGCGACGGACCGTGCCGAGCGCGAAGCCATTTGGCACCGCATGCTGCAGATTCACGCCGACCAGGTCTTCACTCTGGGTTTGATCGCCGGCGTGCCGCAACCGGTGGTCGTGAACCGGGCCTTGCGGAATCTGCCCAAGGATGGCCTCTATAACTGGGATCCAGGTGCGTTCTTCGGCATCTACCATCCCGATAGCCTGTGGTTCGACAAGGACGGTATGGCGAATTAAACGGGGTTCGGGCTACGCGCATGTTGGCTTATACCGTCCATCGAATCGTCATCATGATGCCGACGCTGCTGGCGATCAGCTTCGTGGTGTTCGTGATCATCCAGCTTCCGCCCGGCGATTATCTCGAATCCTATATCGCGGAACTGCAGAGCCAGGGCGAAGCGGTCGACCCGCAGAAGATCGAGTTTCTGCGTCAGCAGTATGGGCTCGACCGGCCGTTCCTCGAGCAATATCTCCTGTGGGTCTGGGGTCTGCTCCAGGGCGACATGGGCTATTCCTTCGAGCACGAGCTGCCCGTCAACGAAGTGGTGGGCGACCGTATCTGGCTCACTCTTCTCGTCGCCTTCACGACCATCTTGTTCACCTACATGGTGTCGTTTCCGATTGGGATCTATTCGGCCGTACGGCAATACAGCCTGGGCGACTATACCTTGACCTTCATCGGCTTCCTGGGCCTGGCCACGCCCAATTTCCTGCTCGCCTTGGTTCTGCTCTATCTGGCAAACGTGTGGTTCGGCACGTCGATCGGCGGGCTGATGGACGAACAATTCATCGACCAGCCCTGGAGCTGGGCGAAGATGGGCTCGGTTCTGGAGCACTTGTGGGTTCCGGTCCTCGTGATCGGCACCTCTGGCACCGCCGCCATGATCCGCCGCCTGCGCGCCAACCTGCTCGACGAGCTGCAAAAGCAATATGTAATCACCGGCCGGGCCAAGGGCGTCGGCCCCGCCAAGCTGCTGCTTAAGTATCCGCTGCGCTTGGCGATCAACCCCTTCATCGCCGACATCGGCTCGATCCTGCCGCAGGTGGTATCCGGCGCCGTCCTGGTCTCGGTGGTGCTCGACCTGCCGACAACGGGGCAGATGCTGGTGCAGGCGTTGCGCAGCCAGGACATGTACCTCGCCGGGTCCTTCCTCATGTTCCAGGCCGTGATGGTCGTGATCGGCGTCTTCCTGTCGGATCTCGCCCTGGCGGTGCTCGACCCGCGCATTCGCCTGTCCGGGGGGGCGACGAAATGAGCGAGCGCCTCGAGCATTACGTCAATTCGGCACCTTTCGATCCCTATCGGGTCGAGACGATGACGCCGGAAATGGAACGCTACTACATGGCCTCCCAGTGGCGGATCATGTGGTGGAAGTTTCGCCGCCACCGCCTGGCGGTCGCCGCCGGTGCGGTGCTCCTCGTCATGTACCTGTCGGTTATGATCTGCGAGGTTCTGGCCCCTTACAACCTGCACACCCGTCACATCGACTCCATCTACGCACCGCCGCAGACCGTTCATCTGTTCCACGAAGGTGCGTTCATCGGGCCGTTCGTGTATGGATTCAGCTACCGCCTCAACATGGAAAATCTGCGGCGGGAGTACACGCCCGACCCGGCGCAGATCCAACCGCTGCGCTTTTTCTGCCTCAGCGACTCCTACGAACTCTGGGGCGCTATAGAAGGGCGTCTCCATCTGGTCTGCCCGGCCGAGGGCGGTACTCTGTTTCTGTTCGGCACGGACCGGTTGGGCCGGGATCTCTTGAGCCGCATCCTTTACGGTGCGCGCATTTCTCTGACCATCGGGCTGTTGGGCATCACCCTCAGCTTCATCCTGGGCATCACGATCGGCGGCCTGGCGGGATACTATGGAGGCTGGGTCGACAACATCGCCCAGCGCGTCATCGAAGTCTTCCGCTCGTTTCCGGAAATTCCGCTGTGGATGTCGCTGTCGGCGATCCTGCCCGTGACCTGGAGCCCGATGTGGATCTATTTCGGAATAACGATCATCCTGGGGTTGCTCGATTGGCCCGGCTTGGCCCGCGCGGTACGATCCAAGCTTCTGGCCCTGCGCGAGGAAGATTTCTGCACGGCCGCTCAACTGATGGGCGCGTCGCCGGCCCGTATCATAGGCCGGCACCTGTTGCCGAGCTTCACCAGCCACCTGATCGCCTCGGCGACCCTTTCGATCCCGGCTATGATTCTGGGCGAGACGGCCCTGTCTTTCCTGGGGCTCGGGCTGCGGCCACCCATCACCTCCTGGGGCGTGCTGCTGGCCGAGGCGCAGAACATCAACGTGGTGGCGCTCTATCCCTGGCTGATGCTGCCGGTCATACCGGTGATCATCGTGGTGCTGGCCTTCAACTTCCTGGGTGACGGCCTGCGCGACGCGGCGGACCCGTATAAGTAACGCCCGCAATGCTAGGAATTGGCGCAAGCCGCGGCCCGGCGCCTCAGGCGACGATCACCACGAGGTCGATGGGCTGGCTTACGCCGGTGACCGAAACACCCGGCTCTTCGGCCTTGTCGTCCGCCGGCCGATAGCCTTGCGCTTGCGCGAGCCGGTACGTCGCGGCGTCGCACACGCCGCGCACGCCCAGGTCCTTGTTCACCTTCTCGAGCTTGGCGGACAGGTTTACCGCATCGCCGATGACCGTGTATTCCAGTCGCGTCTCGTCGCCCACCGCGCCGAACAGCACCTGGCCGGTCGCAACCGAGCCGTTGACCCGCGGCGAAGGACGGCCGGCGGCCTCGCGTTCGGCATGCCAGTCGCGGGCCGCGGCCAGCGCCTCTTCCAGCGCGGTCAAGGCGTCCGCGGCATAGCTCTCGGACGGGACGGCGGCGCCAAAGGTCGCCATGATCCCGTCTCCGAGGAACTTGTCGATGGTGCCGCCGTGTTTCTGGATTACGGGCACCATGCGGGTCTGATACTCGGCGAGCAGCCCCATGACTTCCTCGGCGCTGGCCTGGCCGACCAGTTTCGTAAATCCCCGCATGTCCAGATTTAGGACGGCCGCGTCGCGCAGCTCGCCGGTTCCGGCGCGAATTTCCTGTTCCGAGCCCTTGATCCGCGCGGCGATCTCGGGATCGAAGAAGCGCGACAGCTCCCTGGCCGCGGTCTGTTCCGCCACGGCGCGGACCAGCAGGCCTTTGGCTCGCTGCAGCGCCACCGCGATGATGCCGGTGACCATAAGGATCGAGATGATCTTGTCGAACTCCGCACCCAGCAGGATGGCGTTGGACGTCATATATTTCACGTAGTCGCGTGTGATCATGGCGTCGGTGGAATCGATGACGACCACATAGAGGATCATCGCGCCCCAGCCCAGGGCCGCCACCACACCGGCCAGGACCACGTACCGCGCCTCGAACCGGAGCGCCCGCAGCGCGATGAAGATGAAGACGTACAAGAGGGTCGGCGCCTTCAGATAGAACGACGCCGGCTGATGGTACTGCAGGTGAAAGCTCCAGATGAGCACCATCAGCAGCGACATGTCGAAGATCACCGAGAACGCCAGCGCCCAGGCGGGAAGACGCCCTTTGTGGGCCCAAATCAAGCGGCCGACCGTGAGGATCAGGTAGCTCGCCAACGCCCAGGGTACCGGTGCGAAGGTGCTGTCCTCGGTGAAGGTCTTGGGCGAGACCAGATACAAAGTCCCGAAGATCAGGACGACCGCTAGCTGGAACCAGCCGATGAGGATCTCGCTGCGATCCTGCTGAGAGCGGATCTGATCGCGGACCCGCCTGGGAAGGCTTACGGGTTGCTGGGCGGTCAACAACTCCCGCCAGGTATCGCTCAATGTCGTCATGGCCAACCTACCAATCGGTGTCAGCGGGCCGCTCCGGGTCCCTCAACACGTTGCCAACATAGCCGCCCGCTGCGCCGATTGCGCGACATATCCTCGTGAGTTATGCGTGAGTGGCCGGCGGCGGATCGGCCGCGTCGGAGCGCTTTCTGAGCCACAGGCTCGATTCATACGCGCCCGGCCGAAGCGGAAGGTCGCGAAGCGGCGGCCGGTTCAACAGCTCGTCCATCCGGGTAACGACGTAGCGGCTGGCGAACACGACCTCCCAGCCGCCGCCCAACAGGAGCTGCATCACACCGAGTTGCTCGTTGTAGCCCCGCCAATCCCAATGCGGCGGGTAATCCTCCGGCAGAAAGATGTCATGGATGTGCACGAAGACCCCGCCCGGTAATCCGGGCAGTACCTGTCCCAACAGAAAGTCCGCATCGCTGCCAGGCATGAGGATGTGGCTCGAATCGATCATCAGGAAATCACCCGGCTGCAGCACCAGAAACGGGGCCGCGCCGACCGCCGGCACCGCCTGGCCGACCAGCTCGACCGGCAGGCGGGCGAGGTCGGCGCGCGGCGCCGGGTCGATGGCCGTGATCTGGCACGACATTCCCGCGTCGGCCACCGCACGCGCGAGGAACCGCGTCGAATGACCGGAGCCGACCTCGACGATGCGCCGCGGGCGGTGGCGGCGGACCAGTCCATAGGCCATGGCCGCATCCAATCGTGGAAACCAGTCTTGATCCCAGCGCGGAGCCGGCGGTGGGTCCCGGCCGATAGCCGCCAGATCGGCGGCCAAGGGGGCGAGCCCCTCCACGCATTCGCGAAAGCCGTCCCGGCACTGGGCAAACAGTGCATCGATCGCTGGATAGCCCGATCGATCGCCCGGCCCGGGCAGGCGGTGCGCATAGCGGTAGGGAATGAAAAACCCGCGTCGCGACAGGCCGAGCACGGTAACCAGGCCGAGCCAGGCGCGCCGCAGGCGGGCCCGTCCGGACATGCGGCCCCGCGCCATTCGGCTCACGGCCTCAGGACCAACCCCTCGCGGGCGACGCAGGTGCCCGGACGTATCTTTTCCGCGGCATCGCCCACCTGGTCCATGAAGTCATCGTCATGTCCGGGATCGTGGTGAAAGATCACCAGTTTTCCGACCCCCGCTTGGTCGCAAAGTCGGGCGCCTTCCTGCCAGGTCGAATGGCCCCAATTCTGGTAGCGGGGGAACTCCTCGTCGGTATAGGTGGAGTCGTAAACGACGATATCGGCGCCTTCGATCAGCCCCAGAATGTTTTGGTCGGGTTCGCCGGGCTGATGCTCAGTGTCCGTGACGTAACAGAGCGACCGCCCGTCGAAATCCACGCGATAGCCCGTCGCGCCATTGGGATGGTTGAGCGCCGCCGTCCGCAAGGAGACCTCCGGGGTCGACGACAAGGGTTGCCCGGCGTCGAAGTCGTTGAACGTCACGTTGGCCTCGAAGATCTGTGGCGGCACCGGAAACAACGGCGCGTTCATGAACTGGCAGAGGACCTGATGCAGAGTCATTTTGGGTTGCAGGTGACCGGCCCAGAGGCGCAGGCGGCTTTCGGGGTCGAACAACGGCGCGAAGAACGGCAGACCGACGATGTGATCGTGATGCGTGTGCGTGAGAAACAGGTCCAGAGACAAGGCCCCATCATCTGCCAGGCTGTTGCCGAGATAGCGAAGCCCCGTTCCCGCGTCGAAGATCAAAAGGTGTTCGCCGCAGCGAACCTCCAGGCAGGACGTGTTGCCGCCATAGCGCCGGTGTTCCGGGCCCGGGCAAGCGATCGAACCGCGTACCCCCCAAAATCGCACGAAGAAATCCTGCTCGTCTCCCAACCCGCGATGCCTCACTCTGTTCCTCGTTTGTCTATTCAGATTCAGTTTAGCAGGCGCCGTTCCCTAAACAAAATTGCTTGAATCTTGGCCTTTCGCGGGGAAGAAGTCAGTGACGGCCGTCACTGTTCATGCAATTAGCCAACACTCTCCGCAAACACGCCCGCCATGCCGCCAAGCCGAACCAACTGGACAAACGTCGCTTTCGGCCTCGGCCTGGCGTTTTTCGCGGCCTACCAGTTTTTCAAGCTGCCGCCGGTCTTGCCGGTCCTGCTGGCCACCTATGGCTACGACCGGACGTTGGCTGGTGCTTTCATGTCGATCTATGCCCTTGCCGGTCTTCTCCTTTCGTTCGGGTTCGGCCGCATCATAGAGCGCTATGGCTGGGGCGGGCTACTGCAGGGCGGTCTGGTTCTTCTCGGATTAGGCAATCTTCTCGCTCTCATTTGGCCGCACGACGGCTGGGTGATGCTGACCGCGCGCGGTCTCGAAGGCATCGGATTCGCCGTCCTGGCGGTCGTCGGACCGACCATGGCCAATCGCCATGCAGCGCCACGCCATTTGCCCATCATCATTGGCTTTACGGCGGCCTGGATCCCCGTGGGGCAGCTGACGGCCACTATCCTTGCGCCCGCCCTGCTGGCCATTCAGGGCTGGCAAAGCCTATGGATTTTGGGACTCGTCGGTTGCCCGCTGTTCGCGGTCTGGAGCCATCGCCAGGCGCGCAATCATCTGGCAATGGCCGGTGCGGTCCGAACCGCGGGCGCACAACCCGACACGCCCGAAGACCGGGACCCCACCGGGCACCGGCTGCTACTATTGGCCGCGGTCGTATTCGTTCTCTGGGCGGGGCAGTTTTTCGCCTACATGACCTGGCTGCCCCAGTATCTGGTCGAAGTGCACGGCTTCGGCGTGACCTCGGCGCTCGCCGGCTACGCCTTGCCCGTGTCCATCCTGATCGCCTTCAACCTTCTGACTGGCGTCCTGCTCCGCTTCGGCATGCCGCTCGGAGCCCTGCTGGTCGGCGCATTGGCCTTGCAGGTTGCCGTCTGGTGGCTGATCCCCGTGACCGGTGGCGGCTGGAGCGGCGTGCTATCGCTCGTCGCCTACGGCGTCGGTGCCGGGATCACGCCGACCTGCCTGTTCGCCATGCCGAGCGTCGCCCACGGCCAGGGCGGCGCCGGGGCCTCGGCCTTCGGTATTCTCATGACCGGCCGCAACGTCGGCGTGCTGTTCGGGCCCATCCTGTTGGCCGAGGCCTTTCGCCTGTCCGGTTCCTGGGATTTGGCCTCTCCGATATTCGGCGTGGTAACCGCGCTCGCCCTTATCTGCGCCGTGTGGCTGGCCCTGGAAGTCAGCCGCGCCCGCCGCGATTCGCCCGCATGACACCCCGATAGGAAGTGTCGGGGAAAGGCTTCGCCCGGAACTGCGGATGGATTGGGCGCCGCGTCGTGGTCGATGCTTCGCGCCGGCGTTATGTTTCCAGCCCGAGCGCCTCGATCAGCGGCCCGATGTGCCGCTCGTAGTTTCGCCAACGGCCGGCCGAGGAGGTATAGATCGGCTCGCGCACCTGATCGCGGCTGGCCGTCTTCGTGAAACGGCGCGATTCGTGGAACTGCAGGCAGGCCGGATCCCAATCCAGCTCCAGGAATTCCAGCATGTCCCGGCACACCTTTTCGGGCTCGGCCACATGCTCTTCGTAGCGGACCTGCAATATCGGCAGGTCGAGGACTTCG
>JAZFZX010000278.1:0-5606 GCA_036444135.1 Kiloniellales bacterium
GTTCCGAGACGACCTCTTGCAGGACAAACGTGTGCTCGTCACCGGCGGCGGCACGGGGCTCGGCAAATCCATGGGCCGCCGGTTTTTGGAACTGGGTGCGCGGCTCGTCATCTGCGGCCGCCGCGAGGAGGTGCTCGGCGAGACGGTCGCCGAGTTCGAGGCCGATTTTCCGGGCCGGGCCACCTGGCATGCCTGCGACATCCGCGACGCCGACGCCGTGGAGGCCGTGATCGAAGGGATCTGGGCGGCGGGGCCGCTCGACGTGCTGGTCAACAACGCGGCCGGCAACTTCCTGGCCAAGAGCGAAACCCTGTCGCCGCGTGCGATCGATGCCGTTGTGGGCATCGTGCTCAGCGGGACGGCCTACATGACACTGGCCTGCGGCAAGCGCTGGATCGCCGAAGGGCGTCCCGGCGCCGTGCTGTCGATCGTCACCTCGTATGCCTGGACCGGCTCGCCCTATGTCCTGCCGTCGGCCATGGGCAAGGCGGGCGTGCTCGCCATGACCCGCAGCCTCGCCGCCGAATGGGGCGGTTATGGCATTCGTCTCAACGCCATCGCGCCGGGGCCGTTCCCGACCGAGGGCGCTTGGCAGCGCCTGGTTCCCAACAAGGACCTGGAAGAGACCTGGCGCCGGCGGATTCCCGTCGGGCGCTTCGGCGAACACCGGGAGCTGGCGGACCTGGCGGCCTTTCTGGTCGCCGATGGCTCGGGCTTCGTGAACGGCGAAGTGGTCACCATCGACGGCGGCGAGTGGCTCAAGGGCGCGGGCCAATTCGCCCTCATGGAGGCGCTCACCGAAGAGGAGTGGGCGGCCATGCGGGGCCGCTGAGCCCCGGCCTGCTGTCCGGCGATTGAAGCGGCCGGGCGGTCGTATTAGTTTTGCCGGCAACATCAACGGGAAGCGCCATGCCCCTCGATGCCAAGCCCGAGACCGTCTATTCGGTCTGTCCGCACGACTGCCCCAGCACCTGTGCGCTGTCGGTCGAGCGCCTGTCCAGCACGCGCATCGGGCGGGTGCACGGCGCGCGCGGCAATCCCTACACGGCGGGGGTGATCTGTGCCAAGGTCGCGCGTTATGCGGAGCGGGTGCACCACCCGGACCGGCTCACCCAGCCGCTACGCCGGGTCGGCGACAAGGGCAAGGGGATCGAGGCGTTCGAGCCCATGTCCTGGGACGACGCCCTCGACGCGGTGGCCGAAGCATTCATCAAGGCCGAGCAGCGCTACGGCGCGGAAACCGTCTGGCCTTACTTCTATGCCGGTACCATGGGCCACGTGCAGCGCGACGGCATCGAACGCCTGCGCCACGTCAAGAAGTACTCCCGCCAATTGTCCACCATCTGCACCATGCTCGCGGAATCCGGCTGGTTCGCCGGGGTGGGGGCCAAGAAGGGGGTGGATGCGCGGGAGATCCAGGAGTCCGAGTTGATCGTCATCTGGGGCGGCAACCCGGTCAACACCCAGGTCAACGTCATGGCCCACATCGCCAAGGCCCGCAAGGCGCGCAGCGCCAAGTTGGTGGTGGTCGATCCCTACCGCACCGGAACGGCCGAGCAGGCCGACCTGCACCTGGCCGTCAAGCCCGGCAGCGACGGCGCGCTGGCGGCGGCGGTGATCCACCTGCTGTTGAAGGACGGCCATGCGGACCGCGCCTATCTCGCCCGCCATACCGATTGGGACGCGGAGGTGGAGTCCCATTTCGCCGACAAGACGCCCGCCTGGGCATCGGCCATCACCGGGGTCCCGGCCGGCGAGATCGAGGCCTTCGCTCGGCTCTATGGCGCCACCAAGAAGAGCTACATCCGGGTCGGCTACGGCTTTTCGCGTGCGCGCAACGGGGCCACGGGCGTGCACGCGGCCTCCTGCCTGCCCGCGGTGACCGGCGCCTGGCAGGTCGAAGGCGGCGGCGCGCTGTGGGGCAACGGCGTCATCTATCACCTCGACAAGACGCTGATCGAGGGGCTGGAGGCGCTCGACACCTCCGTGCGCATCCTCGACCAGTCGCGCTTCGGCCCGGTGCTGACGGGCGACAGGCGCGACCTGGGCGACGGTCCGCCGGTGACCGCGCTGTTGATCCAGAACACCAATCCGGCGGCGGTCTGTCCCGAAACCGGGAAGTGCCTGGCGGGCCTGGCCCGCGACGACCTGTTCACCTGCGTGCACGAACAGTTCATGACCGATACCGCGTCGATGGCGGACATCGTGCTGCCGGCCACCACCTTCCTGGAACACGACGACTACTACACCGCCAGCGGCCACACCTTTCTGCAGGCCACCAAGGCGGTGATCGATCCGCTGCCCGACTGCCGCGCCAATCACGAGGTGATCTGCGCGCTGGCCAGGCGCCTCGGAGCCGAGCACCCGGGCTTCGAGATGACGGCCTGGGAGATCGTCGAGGCGACCTTCGCGGCCTCGGGCCATCCGCCGGCCGAGGCGGCCTGGCGCGACCAGGGCCTCGACTGTTCCGAAGCCTTCGATGACGCCCACTTCCTGGCCGGTTTCCCGCAACCCGACGGCCGCTTCCACTTCAAGGCCGACTGGGCCGCCGTGGGGCCGGAGCACGCGGACATGCCGGCGTTGCCCGGGTTCTGGCCCGCGCACGACGCGGCCGACGGCGAACATCCCTTCCGGCTGGTCACCGCGCCGGCGCGTAACTACCTCAATTCCTCGTTCACCGAGACGCCCGGCTCGATAGAGCGCGAAGGCCGACCGGAGGCGATGATCCACCCCGACGATCTGGCGAAGCTCGGGGTCGAGCACGGCGGCCGGGTGCGCCTGGGGAATAAGCTCGGCTCCGTCGTGGTGCACGCCCGCGCCTTCGACGGCCTGCAGCCCGGCGTGGTCGTCGTCGAATCAGTTTGGCCGAACGCCGCCTTCGAAGAGGGCATGGGCATCAACACCCTGGTCAGCGCCGATCCCGGCGCGCCGCGCGGCGGCGCCGTATTCCACGACACGGCGGTCTGGATACGCCCGGCGTGAAGGTGCAGGAGACGCGGCCGCGAGGTGGCCACGGGCTTTCAAAAAAATAGTCTTTGGGCTAATCGGTGGCATGAACGGCTCCCCGAGTCGCCAGGATACCGCGGGGCCGCTGCCCAGCCCGGCCGCGGGCGTTCGCTTGCCCGGGCTCGCCGCGCCCCGGCGGCAGGTTATCGTGCTGGGTAACGAGAAGGGCGGTTCGGGCAAGTCCACCACCGCCATGCACGTCACCGTGTCCCTGCTCAAGGGCGGTCACACGGTCGGCTGCATCGACCTCGACGCGCGCCAGGGGACGCTGTCGCGCTATGTGGAGAATCGGCGGGCTTTCGCGGCGGAGAGCGGCCTGCCGCTCGCTGTGCCGGAGGTCCGCCGCGTGCAGTACTCCGAGCGGGATGGGCGCGCCGAGGCCGAGGCGGAGGAACAGGCCGCCCTCGCGGACGCGCTGTCCGAACTCTCCGGCTGCAGCGCCATCGTGATCGACACCCCCGGCAGCGACAACTATCTCTCGCGCCTCGGTCACGCCGAGGCCGACATCTTGATCACGCCCTTGAACGACAGTTTCCTGGACCTCGACCTGCTGGCCCGCATCGATGCCGACGGGCGGCGTGTGCTGGCGCCCAGCGTCTACAGCCAGATGGTTTGGGAACAGCGCCAGCAGCGCGCCGGTGATGGCCGCCCGCCGATCGATTGGGTAGTCATGCGCAACCGCCTGTCGCACATCGACGCCCGCAGCAAACGCGACGTGGGACGCCTCCTGCAACAGCTCGCCAAGCGCATCGGCTTCCGCCTGGCGCCCGGGCTCGGCGAGCGGGTGATCTTCCGCGAGCTTTTTTCCAAGGGTTTGACGCTGCTCGACCTGCGAGAAGGGGGGGCGGGCGTACCGCTCAACATGAGCCATTTGGCGGCCCGCCAGGAGGTCCGCGAGCTGTTTCGGGCCGTCGGCCTGGAAGAAGAGAACGCGGCCGCAGCCGAGACCGCCACTGGACGGCCATAGACCGCAATACTACGTTCAAGGCATGAGGAACGTGCGGTCATGACCGGCGACAGCAAACTGCCGAGCAAATCTTCGGGCCAGGAGGTCGATGCCTTCCTCAAGAAGGTCGCCTCCGCGCCGTCGGCGCGCCCGGCGGGCGAGCGGGGCCGGCTGATCTTTGCCATGGACGCTACCGCGAGCCGCGAGCCGACGTGGGACCAGGCCTGCCACATCCAGGCCGAAATGTTCAAGGAGACCGCGGTGCTTGGCGGGCTCGAGATCCAGCTCGCCTTCTACCGCGGCTATGGGGAGTTCCGCGCCGGGGCATGGGCGACCTCGGCCGAGGCGCTCCTGAAGACCATGACCAGCGTCTTTTGCCTGGCCGGGCACACCCAGATCCGTAAGGTTCTGAAGCACGCCATCGCCGAATCCAAGAAGAATAAGGTCGACGCCCTGGTGTTCGTCGGCGATTGTCTGGAGGAGGACGTGGACGATCTGGGCCAGCTGGCGGGCGAATTGGGGCTTCTGGGGGTTCCCTGCTTCATGTTCCACGAAGGCCGCGACGATATCGCCGCGCGCGCCTTCCAGCAGATCGCCCGCCTCACCGGCGGAGCCTTCTGCAAGTTCGATTCTCAGTCGCCCAAGCAACTGCGCGACCTGCTGTCCGCCGTGGCGGTCTATGCCGCCGGCGGGCGCAGGGCGTTGGCCGACTATTCGGCCAAGCGCGGCGGCGTGGTGGCGCGCTTGACCCATCAGGTCAAGTGAAAATAGCTGTAAACCCAGTATTTCCGCCACATTTGGATTTCGTATGGCAAAGAGTATGGCAAAAATATCACAGGACAGAAAAAAATGCCCCGACCGCGCGACGCAGCCGGGGCTAGTTTGGAGGTATTAGGTATGAGGTAGAGATGGAATTGTAGCCAACCCTGCCACCCGTTGACAGGGCGTTAAGCGGCCACCGCCGCCGGATGACTCGACATGAAAACAGGCCGTGGGGGGATCATGTAGGAAAGGATGGTTGATGCGGGTCCAATAGATCTGAAGAAGGATGCGCTATGCCTGGATGGCTGACAGCCTTGCTAAAGTGGGGTGGAAGCGCCGTCACCATTATTTCTGTCATTGCGGCGGTCTACGTGGAAGTCGTCATGCCCCAACCAGAGGGCGGCTGGACAGTCGCGAACATGCCTATGACGCTCTTTGTGGTGCTTATCGTGGCGGGTTTGGTCGCCGCCATAATTGGCTGGTCGTCGGGCTCAGGGTCGTCGGGCTCATAGAGATCACCGCTTGGACCGCGAGCTAGAGAACGCCATCAGTGAAGTCCTGGCCGATGCCCAGGCGGAAGGGAAGGACTGCCTAACGTAGACTGAGCTTGCGGTGCGGGCTGTACTCCAGGTGCGGCCCGACATGACGGCCTCCGACAGTCGACATTGAGATTAAGACGACGCTCTCAGGGTCCATCGTGTAGGATGAAGCATGACCTCGCCAGCTGTCAGCAAGCCAGAGCCTGAACGCAGTTACGAAGCCACGACCCGTCTTTGCTTGAAGTGCCGTGAGCCGTTCGTGAGCTCATGGCCGGGCGAACGTGTCTGCCGAAGGTGCAAATCCCGATTGAATTGGCGTGAAGGTAAAATCGCTCTAACCACAATCCCTCTAC
>JAZFZX010000279.1:0-5450 GCA_036444135.1 Kiloniellales bacterium
CCCTTCGCCACGATGCAGGCGCAACACCTCGGCGATCTGGAACCCGATGCTTAAGGTCGGATTGAGGCTCGTCATCGGCTCCTGGAATATCATGCCGATGCGATTGCCGCGCACCCGGCGGAGCGCGTGCTCTTCGAGCCGAGCGAGATCCATTCCATCGAATATGATATGGCCGCTGTCGATGTGGCTGGGCGGCGATGGCAGAAGACGCAACAGCGTCATTGCGGTCACGCTCTTGCCACAACCGGACTCGCCGACCAGCCCGACCGTGCGACCTTGCGGCACCGAAAAGGAGACCGCATCGACGACGCGCACGCGGCCCTCTTCAGTGGAAAAGCTGAGCGACAGGTTCTCCACCTGCAAAAGGGGCTGCTCGCCTTCAGTCGGCCGCCGCTCCCCAGGCGCCGCGGCCGACTGCGATGGCGTCAGCGCACCCGTCGGACTCATTCGAACACAAGGCGCGGAAAATAGAGCGATACCACCCAGTTCGGCTGATCCACGATCTCGCTAATGCGCAAATCAGCCGCCACGCTGCACAGCATGTACGCCTCGACCGCCGCCAGACCGTGGCGGGCGGACAGAAGGTCGATCATGCCGGAAAGCGCCGCGCGCGCGCCCTCGAAGAGATCAGGCCCGATGCCGGTCGTGACTTCGTAACCCTTCTCGTCGAAATGGCGGCTGACCGGTCCTGCCGTAGTGAAACGCGGAAAGGCCAAATTTGCGTCCTTCACCAGATCGAACCGGGCCGCGATCTTCATCGAGCTTTCGATCGCCGTGCCGCAGACCTCGCCGTCGCCCTGCGCGGCGTGGGTGTCGCCGACCGAGAACAGGGCGCCCGGCACCTCGACCGGCAAGTAGAGTTGCGATCCCGCCGATAGATCCCGGATATCCATGTTCCCCCCGACCCGTCGCGGCGGCACGATGCTGTGAGGTCCCGGTTCGGCCGGGGCCACACCGATCGTCCCGCAAAACGGTTTGAGCGGCACCTTACCCCCCGGCCCATAGGCTGCCGGGGCAAGCGAGACGGGGTCGTAGCGCCAAAGGCTGAGCGCCGGGTCGGGGAACTGGTCCGCCAGCAGCCCGAAGCCCGGAATGCTGGCCGTCCAACCCCATCCCGACGCCCCGAATTCGAGCAGCGTCACCTTGACCGCATCGCCCGGCTCGGCCCCGTCGATGAAGACGGGGCCGGTGACCGGGTTGACCTTGGCGAAGTCGAGGTTCGCCACGTCTTCGACCGTCGAGTCCGGGCCAAGCTGGCCGCCCGAGGCATCGACGGTATCGAACTCCACGGTCTCACCCGGTGCAATCGTCAGCTGGGGCGCGAACGAATTGTCCCAGCCGAGATGGCTGTGCTCCTTGTGGATGGTGTGCTTGCAGTTATTCAACATCTTTGGCGTAGACGTATTCGTAGTGAACCGGAATGTGGATGGGATCGGTGAAGAAGATGTCCTCGCCGCCGATCCGCGCCGTATGCATCGCAAAGCGCACTTCGTTGAACACCGGCACCCACGGCGCATCGTCCATGATCTTGTTGTAGATCTGGCGCCACATCTCGATCCGCGCGTCGACCTGGTCGGCGCCCGCCATGCCGTCGGCCTTGGCCGCCAAGGCGTCGATCTCCTCGTTGCAATACTTGGCCCAATTCCAGCCGCCCGGCACCGCGCCGCCGCAGCCGAGGATCGGACCGTAGAAGTTGGACGGATCGGGGTAGTCGGCGATCCACGCCATGCCGCCCGACCACAGCATCGGGGCCGTGCCCTGGCCGCCGGCGTCGATCACGGTGGCCTGCGCCAAGGACTTGATCTCGGCCTTGATGCCAACCGCCGCCAGGTCCTGCTGGAACGACTGGGCGATACGCGGGTTGGGATCCGTGTTCATGGTATAGAGCTCGGTCTCGAAACCGTTGGGATAACCGGCTTCGGCAAGCAGCTCCTTGGCCTTCGCCGGATCATAGGGATAACCCTCGAAGGCCGTGTCATAAGCCGGCATCGCCGGCGGCAAGGGCTGGTTGGCCACCACGCCGCGGCCGTTGACGAGGCGCACGATCCGTTCCTTGTTAATCGCCATGTTGACCGCCTGGCGCACCAGCTTGTTGTCGAACGGCGGCTCGGTCGTGTTCAGGGTGATATAGCCGGTGTGCAGCAGGCCACCTTCGACGATCATGCCCTTGTTGGCCGGATCGTTCAATTCCTCCAGGAAGTTGGCCGAGGGGATCGGATCGCCCAGCACGTCCACTTCGCCCCGTTTCAGGCGCAGCAACGCCACGCTCGGGTCCTGGCCCACCTCGAAGACGATCTTGTCGAGATAGGGCGAACCCTCGCGGAAATAGTCCGTGTTGCGCTCGAACACGACGCGTTGGCCGAGCAACCACTCGGTCATCTTGTAGGCGCCGGTGCCCACCGGATTGCGACCGAAGTCCTGGCCGTACCGCTCGATCTCTTCGCGCGGCACCGCGAAGGCGAAGTTGATGGCGACGATCTGAAGGAAGGTCGCGTCGGGCTGTGAGAGCTCGATCACCACGGTGTGGTCGTCGGGCGTGGTGATGCCCGACAACTCCTGGGCGCCGCCCGATGCCATCTCGTCGAACCCTTTTATCTGCCAGAAGAAACCCTGGCCCGGGCTCTGCGTCTCCGGGTTCACCGAGCGCTCGATCGAATACTTAATGTCGCCAGCGACCAGATCGCGGCCGTTGTGGAACTTCACGCCCTTGCGAAGCTTGAAGTTGTAGACGAGACCATCCTCCGAAATGGTGTAGCTTTCCGCCAGATCGGGAATCAGCTCCGTCGTGCCCGGCTTGTAGTCCATGAGCCCGTCGAACAGGCTCTTGATCATCGACCAGTTCTGCCAGTCGTAGCCGATGGCCGGGTCGAAGGTGCTGATGTCATCCTTATAAGTAACGGTCATGGCGCCGCCCTGTTTCTGGGCGGCCACATCGCCTGCGCTTGTCAGGACAAGCGCAAAGCCCAGGGCGCCAACCGCGCCCTTCAATGCGTTCATTTTCATTGATTTTCCTCCCTGTTATGGGGCGGTATTTCAACGCAATCTGATGCGCGGGTCAATCAACGGTACCGTGAGGTCGGCCAGCAGGTTGCCGATGACGATGGCCACGGCGGCGACCAGGGTCACGCCCATGATGATGGGAATATCGATTCGCTGGATTGCCAGCCAGGCTAGCTGGCCGATGCCGGGCCAGCCGAACACCGATTCGACGACCACGGCACCGCTCATGAAGATGCCGATATCGAGGCCGACCATGGCGATCACCGGCAGAATTGCGTTGCGTAGAGCATGGACCAGGACCACGCGACGGCCGCTCAGGCCCTTGGCTCGGGCGGTGCGGATGTAGTCTTGGCCAAGCACTTCCACCATGCTCGAGCGCATCATGCGTGAGTACCAGCCCCCGCCGGCAATCCCCAAGGTGAGGGCCGGCAAGATCAGATGGCTAAGCGTGCCGAAGCCGCTCAGGGGAAACCAGCCGAGCAGATTGGCGAAGACGTAGAGCAACAGCAGGCCGACGACAAAGTGAGGAGTCGACACGCCCGCGAAGGAGAAAATCATCACGCCCCGATCGAGAAGTCTTCCTCTTCGCGTCGCCGCCAGGATGCCCGCCGGCAGGCCGAGCAGGATCTCGAAAAAGATGGCGCCGGCCATGAGCAGCAGGGTGGCCGGCAGGCGGCTTTTGATCAGTACAGACACTTCCGCCTTCTGGACGTACGAGCGGCCAAGATCGCCCCGCGCCAGCTTGCCGACATAGTTGAGGTACTGCACGGGAATGGGCTTATCCAGGCCGAGCTGATGGCGGATGTTCTCGACCGCCTGTGGGCTGGCGCTGCGCCCAGCGATCATGCGCACCGGATCGGCCGGGATGAGGAAGGTGAGGCCGAAGGTGATGACGGAGACGCCAATCAGGATCAGCGCGGAAGCGGCGAGCCGGTGGGCCAGATAGCGCAGCATCACCGGCCCCTCTGAGTCGGATCCAGGGCGTCGCGCAGCGCGTCACCCACTAGATTGAACGAAAGCGCCAGCACCA
Source organism: Kiloniellales bacterium (assembly GCA_036444135.1). Classification (GTDB taxonomy): domain Bacteria; phylum Pseudomonadota; class Alphaproteobacteria; order Kiloniellales; family JAKSDN01; genus JAZFZX01. The sequence continues at coordinate 4,031 of JAZFZX010000279.1, forward strand.
TGATTGCAATACCTGGGAAGAAAACCAGCCAGGGCGCGGTCAGGAAGTAGGATTGGCTTTCGAATATGATGCCGCCCCACGATGGTGTTGGCGGCTGCACGCCGATGCCGAGGAACGACAGGGTCGCTTCCAGCAGCACGGTGGTCGCAATCCCGAGGGTCGCCCAGACCAGCATGGTCGGAACCAGATGTGGCAGAATGTGCAGGAAAAGGATGCGCGGCCAGGCGGCGCCCAGTGCGCGGGCCGCCTCGATATACTCCCGTGCTGCGAGCGCTGTCGTTTCCGTGTAGATGACTCGGGCGATTTGCACCCAGTTCACCAGCGCGATCACCATGGCGACGATCCACAATGAAGGCGTGAAAATTGCCGCCAGGGCGATGGCCAGCAACAGCGCCGGAAAAGCCATCATGAGGTCGGTGAAACGCATGATGGCGGCGCCCACCCAGCCCTGAACATAGCCGGCTATGACCCCAAGCAGAGTGCCGACCGCGACCGCCGCTCCGTTGGCCACCACGCCGATCAAGAGCGATGTGCGCGCGCCGTAAAGCAGGCGAGAGAAGAGATCGCGGCCCAGCAGATCGGTGCCGAGAAGGAACCGCTCGTTAGGCGGCAGCGGCGCGCCGTCGAGGGTCAGGCCGTGGAAAAACTGCTCCCTTGGATCGAAAGGGGCGATTGCTGGTGCGGCTATCGCCGCAAACGAGACGGCGACTATGGTCACAATTCCCACAGAAGCTAGGGGATCTTTGGCCAGGCGATGCCAGATTCGGGCCATCGTTTCCTTCCGCTCTCCGGATCAATAAATGCGTCAAATAGGCCGGATTTCACCGAATGAAGGACAGCGCCGCGCGTGTTCACAGCCGCCCTCCCGAAACCGCCGGATAAATCCTAGTCGACTGATTGGGAACGTCAACGCACCTAATAGGATCGCTTGCGTATCGGCCCGAAAGCAGCGCCGCGTCAGGCGAGAACTTGCCCCGGCACCGTCTACCTATGATGCTATGGACAGCTCCCGCCACCGGTATCGCAGTGCGCCAATTCTTGGTCAACTGTGCGGAATGCCCAATGTCCGCTTCTGGCTATTAGCGGACATCGAGCACCTACCTCGCGAACGTCCGCTTTACCCCCAAAAGCGGACATTCAAACGGCGAAACCCCGAAAGTGACCTTTTGATGTCCGCTTTACCCTCAAAAGCGGACATTGGAGGCGCGAATATCGGTCAGGCGTTTTTGGATCAGATACCACCCACAAAATCCGCTCACGCCTTGAGGATGTCGATTGAATCTCCCCCTCGGGCAACCGCTTGCGTCCGATTGTCGATCGCTTGCGGGTTGGAGCCTCCTTTTTCGGCATAATGCGATTCAAACTGCGTCCCGGCTCGCGAAAGGGTTAGGCGGATCCGGTGATCGCGGCGGCGCTGGTG
>JAZFZX010000280.1:0-2787 GCA_036444135.1 Kiloniellales bacterium
CGGTTGGTCTCGGCCAGGGTCGAGATGAAGAAGACGACGAACATGGGCAGCAGCGGCACGCAGAACCAGACAGTGCGCTGCGCCATGACGATGTCCGACAGGTTGAGCGAGCCCACACACACCAGCACCGTGATGATCACGAAGCCCATGGAGACCTCGTAGGAGACCATCTGCGCGGCCGAGCGCAAGGCCCCGAGGAAGGGGTACTTCGAGTTGGAGGCCCAGCCTGCCATGATGACCCCGTAGACCCCGAGCGAAGAGACGGCGAAGAGATAGAGGACGCCGACGTTGAGATCGGCCAACACCCAGCCCTCGTCGAAGGGAATCACCGCCCAACCGATCATCGCCAGGATGAAGGTCAGCATCGGCGCGGCAATGAACACCACGCGATTGGCGCCGGACGGCAGAATCGTTTCCTTCATCAACAGCTTGAGCGCGTCGGCGATAGGCTGCAGCAGGCCGAAGGGACCGACGACGTTCGGACCCTTGCGCAGTTGCATGGCCCCGATCACCCGCCGTTCGGCATAGGTCAGGTAGGCGACCGCGGTCAGCAGCGGCACCAGGATCGCGACGATCTGCGCCACGATGATGATGCCCGGCCAGGCATAACCCTCCCACAGCAGGTCGGCCAAGTCAGCCATCGGTGCCCGTCGCCTCCCCCTTGCGCCGGTCGGCCAGAGCCGCGGCGCATTGCGCCATGGTCTCCGAGAGGCGGCTGATCGGATCGGTCATGTAGAAGGTCTTGACCGGCGACTCGAAAGGCGCCGGATCGACCGGGCCGTCCTCGCCGAAACCGCCCCATTCCGCGGGCTCCAGTTGGTCGATGGCGGCAAAGACCGGGTTGGTCTCGATCAGCTTGTGGCGGACGTCGCCCAGGTTGTCGTAAGGCAGCGGCCGTCCGAGCGCGCCGGAGAGCGCTCGCAGGATGGTCCAGTCCTCGCGCGCGTCGCCCGGCGGAAACACGGCCAGACGGGCGAGTTGCACGCGGCCTTCCGTGTTCACATAGGTTCCGTTCTTCTCGGTATAGGCCGCCCCCGGCAGGATCACGTCGGCCCGGTGGGCGCCAACATCGCCATGATGGCCCTGATAGACCACGAAGGCCTGGCCGAGACGCGCCATGTCGATTTCGTCGGCGCCCAGAAGGTAGACCAGCTCGACCTCGCCCTTGGTGGCGCCGTCCAGGATCTCTTCCACGCCGCGGCCGCCCTCGCCCGGCACGAAGCCCAGATCGAGGCCGCCGACCCGCGCCGCGGCCAGGTGCAGCACGTTGAAGCCGTTCCAGCCATCGCGGACCATGCCGCAGGTGTCCGCCACCTTTCGGGCGAGGCCCAGGACCGCCGCGCCGTCGGGACGGGCGAGCGCACCCATGCCGACCACGATCATGGGCCGCTCGGCGGCCCGCAGCACCTCGGCGAAATCCCCCGCGCCCGCCACGATCTGTTGCAGGGTCTCGGGGCCGGCACCCAAGTAGTCGTAGCCAAAAGTCAGATCGGCCGCTTCGCCGATCAGGCCGATGCGGAGGCCGCCCATGAGATAGCGCTTGCGCAGCCGCGCATTGATCATCGGCGCTTCCCGGCGTGGATTGCTGCCGACCAAAAGAACGGCGTCGGCCTGCTCGATCCCGGCAATCGTGGTGTTGAAGAGGTAACCGGCGCGCCGCCCGGGATCGAGCTTGGCACCGTCCTGGCGGCAATCCAGGTTGGCCGAGCCGAGCCCGGCCATGAGGTCCTTGAGCGCCAGCATCGATTCCGCGTCGCACTGGTCGCCGGCGATGGCGGCGATGCGCTCGCCCGGAAGCCCGGACAGGCGGTCGGCGATGGCCTTGAAGGCGTCTTCCCAGCTGGCGGGCTGAAGCTTGCCGTCGGCGCCGCGCACGTAGGGCCGGTCGAGGCGCTGCCGGCCGAGCCCGTCGCAGGCATAACGGGTCTTGTCGGAAATCCACTCCTCGTTGATGTCCTCGTGCAGACGCGGCAGGACGCGCATGACCTCCCGGCCCCGCGCATCGACCCGAATGTTCGAGCCCACCGCATCCATCACGTCGATCGAGTTGGTCGTGCGCAGCTCCCACGGGCGTGCCGCGAACGCGTAGGGTTTCGATGTCAGGGCCCCTACGGGACAGACGTCGACCAGATTGCCGCTGAGCTCGGAATCGATGGTCCGCTCCAGGGTCGTGATCTCCAAGTGCTCGCCGCGATAAAGCGCGCCCATGTCCTCGACGCCCGCGATCTCGGTCGAGAAACGGACGCAGCGGGTGCAGTGTATGCAACGGGTCATGATCGTCTTGATCAGCGGACCCATGTACTTGTCCTTCACCGCCCGCTTGTTCTCCAGGTAGCGGCTACGATCGAACCCGTAGGCCACGGCCTGGTCCTGCAGGTCGCATTCGCCGCCCTGGTCGCAGATCGGGCAGTCCAGCGGATGGTTGATCAGCAGGAATTCCATCACGCCCTTGCGGGCCTTCTCGACCGTCGGCGTGTTGGTGCGAATCACCATGCCGTCGGCCGCCGGCATCGCGCAGGACGCAATCGGCTTGGGCGAGCGCTCCATCTCCACCAGGCACATGCGGCAGTTGCCGGCCACCGACAGGCGCTCGTGATAGCAGAAGCGCGGGATCTCGATACCCGCCAGCTCGCAGGCCTGAAGCACCGTAATGCCGTCGGGCACCTCGATCTCGCGGTCGTCGATGGTGAGCTTCGCCATCCTCCGCTCCTACTCCGCCGCCGCCTGGCGCGCGGCCTTGTAGTCCTGGATCCGCTGCTCCAGCTCGGGACGGAAACACCGGATCAG
>JAZFZX010000281.1:0-3634 GCA_036444135.1 Kiloniellales bacterium
GCCAGTGGTTCCAATCATACCGCTGCTCATTATCGATCCGGGAGATCCGGTTCCCGAGCTGGTTCTTTTGTACGGGTCAGTTGCTTTGGTGATCGTGGTTCTGGTCTGGCTCGTGTTGCCGAGCCAGTCCGGAGAGAATCGTTTCGGCCCGGAACCGCCGCCCTAACGGCTCGCCCGCGCATCTGGATCGAGACGAACCGACTGACGAGCGTGTCGCCCCTACACCTCCCCCACCGTCTCTCTCGACAGCCGGATCAGGGCGGTGACCAGCAACGTGCCCCCTGTAAGCACCTCTGAGCGCGATCTCTGCTCCGCGCTATCTCACAGCCTGAAAGCCCGACTTCGGACTCTGGGGGCAGCTGTGGGCGGCGCACTAACAGCCCGTCGCCGATTTGCCGAAGTTCGGTGCTGAATGTCGGTTCACCGTCGCATTCCCGACGCAACGCCAAGCGGTGCCGAAGGTCGCAGTTTGACCCAAATGCGATGTTTACCAGATTTGATCGCCATACCTGGCTGCGCGGAATGCCCTCGCAGCCCACGTATTTCTGCGACGCCTAAATCCGGATTGTCCGGTTGGGCGGCGAGGACACGTCGACAGACCGACGCTGCTTCAGCGTGGCGTCCAGCGTGAAACGCCGCGATGGCTTCGCCAATGGCCACCGCGACAGCCGCTGGATTGACGATCGAAAGGCTGTTGTTTCCGTCGGCTTCCAGTTTGACTCCCCTCTCCGGGTCGGCCGTGAATCCGAATTTGAGAATGCTCGATCGGCCGCCGACTGGTCACGCCAATATGGTCATGCCGACGTCGCCCGCTGGATGGCGCGCCACACGCGCTCGGGGGTGACCGGCATGTCGATGTCGGCAACGCCGAGTTGGCGCAGCGCATCGGCCACGGCGTTCATCACCGCCGGCGGCGCGCCGATGCTGCCGCTCTCGCCCGCCCCCTTGACGCCCAGCGGGTTGTTCAGGCAGGGCACCGCGAGGGTCGCGGTGGCGATATTCGGCAAATCGTCGGCGCGGGGCATGGCGTAGTCCATGAACGAGCCCGACAGGAGCTGGCCGGTCTCCTCGTCGTAGACGGTGCGCTCGAGCATCGCCTGGCCGACCCCCTGGGCGACCGCGCCGTGGACCTGGCCGTCGACCAGCAACGGGTTGACCAGCCGCCCGAAGTCGTCGACCGCGGTGTAGGCGGCGAGCCGCACGACGCCGGTCTCCGGATCGATCTCGACCTCGGCGACGTGGCAGCCGTTGGGGAAGCTGTCGTCCTTGGCCTGGTAGTCGAGCTCGGCCGCCAGCTCGCCGCGCATCCCCTCGGGCATGTCCTCGCCGGCCATGGCGGCGGCCACCTCGCCGAGGCCGATACCGCGGTCACTGCCCGAGACGACGAAGCGGCCACCGGCGTATTCGATGTCTCCGGTTTGAACCTGGAGGAGCTGCGCCGCCGCCGCCCGGCCCTTGCCGATCACCATGGCGCTGGCCTCGACCAGGGCGGAGCCGACCATCTGGGTCGAGCGCGAGCCGAAACTGCCGGTGCCGTTGGCCACCACGTCGCTGTCGCCCCAGATGATGCGGGCGTCCTCGAACGGCACGCCGAACTGATCGGCCAGCACCTGGGCGAAGATCGTGCCGTGACCCTGGCCGCTGGACTGCGAGCCGACCAGGCCGTCGACCGTGCCGTCGGGGTGGACGCGGACCCGCGCGAACTCGGTGGGCGGCCCGCCGGCGTCCTCGATGCAGCAGGCAAGGCCGATGCCGCGCACCAGTCCGCCCTCTCGCGCCGCCTCGCGCCGCGCCGCGAAGCCGTTCCAGCCGGATTTATCGAGCGCCGTGTCGAGACAGGCCGCGAAGTCGCCGCTGTCGTAGGTGGTGTCCATGGGCGTGGTGTAGGGCATGTCCTCGCTGGCGATGAGGTTGCGCCGGCGCAGCTCGACCCGGTCGATGCCGGTCTCGTCGGCCGCCCGGTCGATCAGCCGTTCGACCAGGTAGATCGCCTCGGCCCGGCCGACGCCACGGTAGACGTAGAGCGGCGCCGTATTGGTGAAGGCGCCGTGCAGACGCATGGTGATGGCCGGAAAGGCATAGACGCCCCCCATCACCCGCGACATGTAGTTGAGCGGCACGTAGACCGCGCGGGGCGCGATGTTGGCCCCGAGATTGAGCGTCGCGGTGACGCGCAGCGCCAGGAAGCGGCCCTCGGCGTCGAGCGCCAGGGCGCATTGGGCGACGTGGTCGCGCGACTGCAGGTCGACCAGGAAGGTCTCGCCGCGGGTCGCGGTCCACTTGACCGGCCGGCCCAACCGGCGCGCCGCCCAGGCAATCAGAATGTATTCTGGATAGCAAAAGAGCTTGCCGCCGAAGCTGCCGCCGACGTCGCCCGAAACCACCCTGATCCGCCCGGCCTCGACACCGAGGCTGGCGGCCAGCGACCCCTTGAGGCGGTGGACGCTTTGCGAACCGGCGATCAGGGTATAGCGCCCGGTGTCCTCGTCGTAGGCGCCGATGGCGGTGCGCGGTTCGAGGTAGCTGGTGACCAGCCGGTTGTTGACGAGATCGAGGCGCGTCACGTGGGCGGCAACCGCGAAGGCGGCCTCTACCGCCTCGGCATCACCCGTCTGCCAATCGAAGATGCGGTTGCCCGGCGCCTCGTCGCGCAGCAGCGGCGCGCCTTCGGCCAGCGCCTCGACCGCCCCGGTCACTGCCGCCAGGGGCTGGTAGTCGACCGCCACCGCCTCGGCGCCGTCGAGCGCCTGGGCCGCGGTCTCGGCGACAACCAGCGCCACCGGCTCACCGACGAAGCGCACCTTGCCGGCGGCAAGCAGCGGGAAGGACACATCGGGCATGCGGCTGCCGTCGCGGTTTCGGAACTCGGTCGACGGCTCACGCACCAGCGACGGAATGGGCCGCAAACCGTCCGCCGCGACCTCCGCGCCGGTCAGCACCGCCAGCACCCCCGGCATGGCGAGGGCGGCGGACCGATCGATCGCACCGAGGGCGGCATGGGCGTGGGGCGAGCGGACCACGGTCATATGGGCCTGGCCGTCGAGGCTCACGTCGTCGCTGAAACGGCCGCGCCCGGTCAACAGGGCCTCGTCCTCGGTGCGTCGTACCGGCTGGCCGATGGCGAAATTCATGACGGCTCCCTTCCCCCCTACGCTGATGCCGCGCAAGCAAAGACCAGAACATCCCGGCAGTCAACGACGCAGGGCTTGGAAGGCCGCGCGCGGAGGGCTAGCATGCCGGCCGATTGTGTAGAGGAGCGCGCCCCGGGGCGCGAAGGTGGTCATGACTGAACAGGCGGCCGGCGAAAACATCAAATTCCTCGACAGCGACGTGCCCGACTTCACGCTGAAGGGCGTTACCAGATCAATCTGGAGGCATTGGAAGTGCCGAAGAAGGTTAACCTGATTGAGCCGGCAAGACCCGCGGAGAAGTAAGCCGAGCGCCAGTCCGGTGGTTCCGGAGCAGTACGCGAGCGAGGCGCGGTCATGCTCATGCGGCCACCGCCCGCCTTGACGCCGGCAGCCTGGCCCACCAAACCGCCAGCGCCACCGCGACCACCAGGCCATCATGCTCGCCAACACCCTCGCCCGTAATCGCTTGCGGCCGCCGTGTCGCCGGGGATCACCGCTGCCCT
>JAZFZX010000282.1:0-2369 GCA_036444135.1 Kiloniellales bacterium
TCAGGACGACCAGCGGCAGGGTGAGGACGACGCCCGCCCAAAACCGCCGGGTCATGTCGATCAGCTCGGGGCTGCGCTCCGCCTCCAGCGTGACCGTCACCGGTTCCAGGGCCATGCCGCAAATGGGACAACTGCCGGGTTCGTCCTGGATGACTTCGGGATGCATGGGACAGGTGTACTGGACGCGGGTGCGCGCCACGGGCGCCGTTGCCTCCAGCGCCATGCCGCATTTCGGGCAGGCGCTCGGCTCGGGCGAGGTGACGCCCGGGCACATGGGGCAGAAGTACGCGCCATCTTGTGCCGCGGCGCGGGGTTCGGCGTGGCCGGGTTCGTGGCTCATATTCGGGTCCTCAATTCTGCTGATACTGCTGGTTCATGTTCGCCTGGCGGGCGCTGACCGCGGGAGGCCAAGTGCTCTTGATATAGGCCAACACCGCCCAGATCTCCGCGTCCGGCAGCACGCCCTCGAAGGCCGGCATGTCGGTTTCGTAACCTTCCAACCCGGCAACCGCGGCGATCCCGATCTTGGTCATGCCGAAGAGCAGTTCGTCCGGATGGTGCCAAGTGTGGCCGGTTGCATCGTGCGGCGGTGCGGGCAAGCGGCCGTTTTCCAGACGCACGCGCCAGTCCGGCTGGCCCTCCAGATTTTCGCCGTGACACGACGCGCAGGCCTCCATGTATACCCGCCGGCCCAACGCGACCTGCGTCGGGTCGTCGGCGTTGGCGTACCCACCGGCGTCTTGCGGCCAGAGGCTGTACGCGGCGAGGGCGCCAACCGCCAGCAAAACGACGATCGCACCCAGCAAGACAACCATGGGCCGCGTGAATTCGTCCTGCCGAGCCATCGGGATCGCCCATCAAGCGGTCAACACGAGGCGCTGGCGGCGCCCGCCAGGTCCTCCAGAATGGGGCAGTCGGGGCGGTCGTCGCCGTGACATCGGTCGATCAGGTCCGTCAGGACCGTGCGGAGGCTTTCGAGCTCGGCCAGCTTGCGCTCGATCTCCGCGAGGCGGCGCGTCGCAAGGGCTTTGACGTTCGCGCTCGAACGGCGCGTATCGTTGTAGAGCGACAGCAGGTCCCGGCAGTCCTCCATGGTGAACCCGAGGCTCCGCGCCCGCTGCACGAAGTGCAGGATGTGAACATCCCTCTCGGAGTAGTGGCGGTAGCCGTTGGCGGTCCGCGCCGCCGGCGCGATCAGGCCCGCCTCCTCATAGTAGCGGATGGTCTTCGTGGGCAGGCGCGAGCGCACCGCCGCTTCGCTGATATGCATGACGGATCTCCCGGAGGGATCGTTGTCCTGTGCTCCATATGGACCTTCCAGTAGCTGGAAGGTCAAGGATGCATGTGTGTCGCTGGCGGTGGCATGCCTCATCGTCGAGGCAAACCGGGAGGACTTGCGGCAAAGCGGGCGCGGCGATCCGACCGCCTGAGCGCCGACACCCCAATCTCCGCATATATGCGGTTGTCTAGGTCTTCGGGAGAGACAGCCAGTGAGTCATGCGTTGAACGGCTCGCAGACAGCGTTACCTCGCAGACTGGTGTCAAAGATGCGCCAGTGCGCCCGGCCTGCCGGCGTGTCCAGACACAGGAGATTGGAGCCCGGTTCGAAGCCGGCTTGGCCACGCGGAAACAGGCGTTCGCCTTCACGCCACGGCAACGTGGAGAGCTCGATCCGCCAAGCGCGATCGTCCTTGCCAAGGCGGCCGATCGAAACCTCGCAATCGAGACAAGACTCTATGGAAGCACGGTCTCCATCGGCCCTTTGGACCAGCTCATGCAATGTATCCGCCGGACCAAGATCGCAGGGCCGAGTCCGTGCGAACATAAACCGATCGTCGAGAACAACCAGGATCGCGTCGCTCGCGGGGCGCTCTCCGAACGGAGCACCCTCACAGCCGTCCAGGCGTAGCGCCAAACGTCTTTCCTCGCCCCCGATTTCCCGGCGATAGACCTCATGATAATCCATACCGATAACCGACTCTGCGTCACCCTGCTCATGTAGAATATCGCCTTCGAGGCGCAGGCGGCCGGTGTCGGGCCGTCCCGTGTTCGGTTGATAGTCAATGCACCGATGCCAGGTACACCGGTCGCCGTCTACCGCCACGTGGCCCGCAAAGGCATGCTGCTCTGCGATCTGGCCCAACTCTTCCAGAGTGAAATCCTCGAAGCCTCGACCACCGGGTGGCGCGGGGCGGTCGCTTGGGATGCGAATATCCACGAACAGGTTTCGAGTTTGCCCCCAAAACACCCGTGTTGTTCGGTCCAGCGTGCCGTCCCGCATTTCGATTGACTCTCGGCGCCACAGGCCGACCAACCAGTTCGGTGCTTGGGGAAGCTCGGGTGCACTATCCAATGCTTGAAATCTCCAT
>JAZFZX010000283.1:0-2460 GCA_036444135.1 Kiloniellales bacterium
TCATGAACACGATGCCGTGCAGCCAGACGTAGGATTCCTGCATCCACACCCAGCCGATGGCGTAGACATAGCGCAGCACGACCACGGTAAAGGCGATGAGGACCATCGCCAGGGTCAGCCAGGCGACAGACCGGCCGATCGCGTCGTTCAGGCGATCGATCGAGCGGACGAAGGTGGCCAGTGCAGCCAAGTTGCTCCCCCGCGTGCGGCTTTGGCTCGGCCGCGCTTCCCGCTTGTATCGGAGCCCCCGGACTTTGGCCAGCGGTTTTCCGACGGCCGCGGCGGGCGGAAAGCAGATGCTCAGCCGAAGCGGTTTGACTTGGGAAAACCGTGCGGCGGCAAGCGCCCGGCGGCGGCGCGATTGCCGATCCAGGCAGTCAGATCGGTCTCGGTGCGGACGCGTCCCGCCCCGGCCGCCCAGTTCAAGCCCTCGGCGAGCGCGAAGGTCTTGACGTCCGACAGCCCGCCCTCGCGGTAGCGCTGCAAGATCACGCCGCGGCCGCGGCCCATCTCCGGCAGGTCCGCAAACGGGAAGATCAGCAGCTTGCGATTCTCGCCGATCACCGCCACCGAATCTCCCGCCACCGCCGTACAGACCGCCGCCTCGGCGCCGTCTGCGAGATTGAGAACCTGCTTGCCGCCCTTGGTCTGCGCCACCACGTCGTTCTCCGCAACCACGAAGCCGCGGCCGTCCGAGGACGCCACCAGCAGCCGGTCACCCGGGCGGTGGACGCGAAGGGTCACCATGTCCTCATCGTTCGGCAGATCGATCAGCAACCGCAGCGGCTCGCCGTAACCGCGTCCGCCCGGCAGCTTGTCGACGCCGATGGTATAGAAGCGGCCGTTGGTGGCGAACACCAACAGCTTATCCGTGGTCCAAGCCGGCACGGCAAAACGGCTGCGGTCGCCTTCCTTGTGCTTGGCCGCAGCGATGGCGCTATCCAGGTCCTCGGGGTGGCCCTTGAGCGTCCGGATCCAGCCCTTGGCCGAACACAGCACGGTGACCGGCTCGCGCTCGATCACCGCCTCTATGGGCACGATCACGTCCGGCGGCGGCGTGCCCAGTTCGGTGCGGCGTTGGCCGAGCGCGGTGCCGGGCCCGAACCGCGTCTTGATGTCCTTGATCTGCGATGCAACCACCCGCCAGCGCCGGGCCTCGTCGGCCATCAGGTCGTCGAGCTCGGTCTGCTCCTCGGCGAGCGCAGCGTGCTCGCGGCGGATGCCCTCCTCCTCGAGCTTGCGCAAGGCGCGCAAGCGCATATTGAGGACGGCTTCGGCCTGGACATCGGCGAGGTCGAAGGCCGCCATCAGCGACGCCTTGGGGTCGTCGTCCTCGCGGACGATGCGGATCACCTCGTCCAGGTTGAGGTAGGCGATCAGATAGCCGACGAGAACTTCCAGACGACGTTCGATCTGGTCGAGGCGGTGTCGGCTGCGACGCGCCAGGACCTCGTGGCGGTGGTCCAGGAAGGCCCGCAGGACCTCGGCCAGCGGCATGACCTGCGGCGTGCGCTCGGCGTCCAGCACGTTCATGTTGAGCGGCACGCGGACCTCCAGGTCGGTCTGACGGAACAGCGATTCCATCAGCACGTCGGCGTCCACGTTGCGGCTTTTCGGCTCCAGCACCAGGCGCAGATCGGCGGCGGATTCGTCGCGCACGTCGGCCAGCATGGCGAGCTTCCGCGCGCTCAGCAGCTCGGCGATCCGCTCTACCAGCCGCGATTTCTGAACCTGGAAGGGAATCTCGGTGACGACGATCTGGTAGCCGCCGCCCTTCAGCTTCTCCGTGTCCCAGCGCGCGCGCAGGCGGAACGAGCCGCGGCCGGTACGGTAGGCCTCGAACACCGCATCCGGCTCTTCGACGAGCAGACCGCCGGTCGGAAAATCCGGACCCGGCACATATTCCACCAGCTTCTGAACCGTGGCCCGGGGGTACTTGATCAGGTGCAGCAGGGCGTCGCAGATTTCCCCCACGTTGTGCGGCGGAATGGCGGTCGCCATGCCCACGGCAATGCCCTGGGCGCCGTTGGCCAACAGGTTCGGGAAGCTGGCCGGCAGGACTTGCGGCTCCAGCGCCTCGCCGTCGTAGGTCGGGCGGAAATCGACGGCGTCCTCGTCGATCCCTTCCAGCAGCGTCATGGCCACGTCGGTCAGCCGTGCCTCGGTGTAGCGCATGGCCGCCGCGTTATCGCCGTCGATGCTGCCGAAGTTACCCTGCCCGTCGATCAAGGGAAACCTGAGCGAGAAATCCTGGGCCAGGCGCACCAGTGCATCGTAGATCGCCTGATCGCCGTGCGGATGGAACTTGCCGATCACGTCGCCAACGACTCGCGCGGACTTCTTGAAGCCCTGGTCCGGCGCCAGGCGGAGCTGGCGCATGGCATAGAGCAGGCGGCGGTGGACCGGCTTGAGGCCGTCGCGCACGTCGGGCAGCGAGCGCGACATGATGGTCGAGAGCGC
>JAZFZX010000284.1:0-4922 GCA_036444135.1 Kiloniellales bacterium
ATCCCGCTCGGAAATAATGCCGACGACCTCGGTTCCGTCCTCGCTCACCACGAGGGCGCCGATGCCTTCAAGCTTCAGCCTGCGGACCACGGTCGAGATGGCCGCCTCCGGCCGAATCGTGGTGACGCCGCTGCCCTTCGCCCCAAGAATATCGCTAACTTTCATGTGACCTGTCTCCCCGCTACCACCCACAGCGGCCGAGACTCCGTCTCCCCCGGGCCCGGCCGGATGCGCCTTCGCTCTGTGAGGGCTTGTTCAAAGGATAGGCTTATTCCGCGATCATGGGAATACCCGCGGCCTCGCGGCCGAACAGCCGGTCCGGAATCCGTTACAGATCCGGCGTATCGCTACTCTCCTGGCCTGCCTGAGCGGCCTGGGCCTGGCGGCGCCGGTAGACCACCCGGGCATAGGGAATGATGGCCAGATAGACCAGCCCCGTCACGCCCAGGGTGATCCAGGGCGTGCTGATCAGAAAGGCGGCGAAGGCGCCGACGCCCAGCAACGCGAACAACACATGCCGGCCGGGAACGTGGACGTGCTTGAAGGCGAAAGTGGGCAGGCGGCTGACCATCAGCGCCGACACCCCGGCCAGCATCAGCCCGTTGATCCAGGCCGAGGCGAAGATCGGATCCTCGATCTGCAGCCCGAAAATCAGCGGCAGCAACGCCAGCCCGCCGCCCGAGGGCGCGGGGACACCCATGAAGAAGTCCTGGGTCCAGGCCGGCCGCTCGTCCTTAGATGAGAGCCCCACGTTGTAGCGCGCCAGGCGCAGCGCGCAGCAGACGACGAACAACAGCGCCAACGCCCATCCCAGTCCCCCCGTGCCCCGTAGGCTCCAGAGGTAGACCACGACCGCGGGCGCGACCCCGAAACAGACGAAGTCGGACAGGGAATCGAGCTCCGCGCCGAACCGGCTGGTGGCCCCCAGCGCCCGCGCGATACGTCCGTCCAGGCCGTCGAGCACGGCGGCCACCACCACCGCGATCACGGCGCGGTCCCAAAGCCCCTCGAAGGCAAAACGCATCGCAGTCACGCCGACGCAGAGCGCCAGGATGGTGAGGGCGTTCGGGATCAGCTTGTTGATCGATAGGGTACCGAGCCGTCCGCCGCGTCGCCGGGCCATCAGCGCACCTCGCCCGGCCGGCGTCCTTCGTTCGAGACCAGGTCGGCGAGCACCGTTTCGCCACCGACCGCGCGCTGCCCCTCGGCCACGAACACGGCTGCACCGTCCGGCAAGTACATGTCGACGCGGCTGCCGAAGCGGATCAACCCGAAGCGCTCGCCGGCCCGCACCGTCTGACCGTCCCGCAGATCGCACACGATACGCCGGGCGACCAGCCCGGCGATCTGGACCACGCCCAGTTGCCGGCCGTCGGCCGTTTCGAGACAAATCACCTGCCGCTCGTTGTCCTCCGAGGCCTTGTCGAGCGAGGCGTTGACGAAGGTGCCGTGCCGGTAGGCCTGGGAGACCACGCGCCCGTCGACGGGAATGCGGTTCACGTGCACGTCGAATACGTTGAGGAAGATGCTGATGCGCGTCCGCGGCTCGTCACCCAGGCCGAGCTCGTCCGGCGGTACGGCCTCACGGATCGCCTGAATGCGTCCGTCGGCCGGGCTCACCACCAGGCCGTCGCGCACCGGCGTCACCCGCACCGGATCGCGGAAGAAGTAGACGCACCAAGCGGTCGCGACCAGGCCGAGCCAGAACAGAGGCTGCCATAAAAATCCCAGGACGACGGCGGCGGCGAAGAAGGCACCAATGAAGGGCCAGCCGGCCCGGTGGATTGGCGCTAGCGCTTGTCTGAACGAAGATGCGTCTGCGCGCATACCTGCGCCGCCCCCTTTTTTCGTCAGCATCACCGGCACGGGCCGCCCACGGCACGATGTGCGGCTGCTAAATAGGCGCGAAACGTCGAGAAGATCAACCGGCCGATGGCGATCGCCCCACCCGCAGCGGAAAACCGCGGCCTAGTTCGTCGTGGGCACGACGAAGATCTGACCCGGATAGATCAGGTCGGGGTCGCGGATCTGGCCCTGATTGGCCTGGTAAATGACGCTGTAGCGGATGCCTTCGCCATAGGTCCGGCGGGCGATGCGCCACAGGCTGTTCCCGGGCTGGACGATCACGAAGCGGTTTTGGGGAAAGCCTTCGGTCAGCTCCTCGCGCGCGAACATGGTGGCGACACGGGCCAGGACCGTCCCGGCGGCATCCACCTGGTCGACCCGCAGGCGGTGGAGCCCCGGCGAGACCGGATGTGTCGGGGACACCTGCCAACGGCCGTCGTCCCCGGCCACCCCGTAGCCGATGGCTTTGTCGTCTAGATAGATGATCACCCGCGCGCCCGGATCGGCCCGGCCGCTGATCACCACGAACCCGGTTGCGTTGTAGTCGACGGCATCGAGCACCAGCTCCTGATCGCCCAGCCCCTCGCCTTCAGTCGGCTGCTGCAGAATCTGGCTGGCGCCCTCTCCCTCGCGGGGGACGAGCACCGCCAGCGGCAGCGCCTCGGCGGCGGGCTCTTGCGCAGCCGTCGTTCCCGTCGTTGCGGCGACCATCGCCGGCGCGGGCACCGAAACCACCACGACGGTGTCCGACAGGCGGACGCCGCCGCCCGGCTCTTCCGCCCGCAAGCTCAGTTGGTGGTCACCGGGGCTGAGCGGTTCGTCGAGGACGATCACCCAGGAGCCCGTGGCGTCCGCTATGACCTGCGCGATCGGCGTATCGCCGTCGAGCAGGATGACCGTGCTGTTGGGCGCGGCAACGCCGGCGATCACCGCCTCGCCGCTCGGCTCGACGCGCACCACGTCGAAGCGGGGGATGACGACCACCGGTGCCTCCTGCGGCGGCAATGCGGCGGTCTCGGTTCCGCTGGGTTCCGTAGCGGACTCGACGACTTCGGCGCCGGAGGTGGTGGCCCGCACGATCTGGGTGGCGCCGGAGGCCTCGCCTGCCGCTTCGGCTTGCTCCGGCTCATCGGACGAACCGGCCGCGCCGGATTCGCTGGTGGCCGCCGCGCTCTCCGGCGCACCGGCGGTCTCGGCCTGCCGGTCGTCTCCATCGCGCAAAAAGAACACCGCCAGCGTAATCGCCACTATGGCGACCACGGCGCCGGCCACGACATTGCGCTGCACCCCCTTGATTCCTCCTGGCTTGGAAACCCCGAAATCTATCGACTGGCAGCGTAATACGCCTGTCACATGGGCGCAACGGCGGCAACCGGACGCGCCTCGCACCCGCTCGCCGCTTTCCCTGGCTGCGCGAATGCGCTACCAGCAGGCAGGGGCCGGGGAGCGGCCGGGGAGCGGTCGCGGAATCCGCCGGGGGGTTGCCGCCATGACTCAATTGCGCGCGCTCTGTGTCTATTGCGGGTCGTCGGACGGCGGCGATCCGCAGCATCGCGACTGGGCCGCGGACTTGGGCGGCGAAGCCGCCCGTCAGGGCGTGCGAATCATATTCGGCGGCGGCCGGATCGGCCTCATGGGGGTGCTGGCCGAAGCGGCGCTGGCGGCCGGCGGCGAGGTGATCGGCGTGATCCCGGAACACCTGCAGGCGCGCGAGGTCGGACATGAGGGCATCACGCGCCTCGAGGTGGTCGAATCCATGCACAGCCGCAAGGCACGCATGTGCGCGCTGGCCGACGCCTTCTGTGTCCTGCCGGGCGGTCTCGGCACACTCGACGAGGCCTTCGAGATCATCACCTGGAAGCAGCTGCGCCTGCACGACAAGCCGATCATCCTGCTCAACCAGCTGGACTATTGGGGCCCGCTGCTGGCCCTGATCTCGCATCAGGTCGCCCAGGGCTACGTGCGCTCCGAGGACGCCAAACTGTTCAACGTCGTGGGCGACGTGGCAGGCGTTTTCGAAGCCGTGCGCCAGGCGCCGGCACCGCAGATCCCGGACTCCGGTCGGCGTCTCTAGGGCGTGCGCGAACCGCCCCCGCCAGGGGGTTCTTGCGCGGCGGTCTCAGCTTGCTATGTTCCGCGGAACGCAAGCCGGCGCCGCACCGCCGACAAGACCCCAGGGAGGCAGTCATGTCCAAGATCAAGGTCGGGAACCCGATCGTCGAACTGGATGGCGACGAGATGACCCGGATCATCTGGGCGATGATCAAGGAAAAGCTCATCCTGCCCTACCTGGACGTCGATCTGAGATACTTCGACCTCTCCGTCGAGAGCCGCGACGAAAGCGAGGACCGGATCACGGTCGAGGCAGCGAACGCCATCAAGGAGCACGGCGTCGGCGTCAAATGCGCCACCATCACGCCCGACGAGGCGCGGGTCGAGGAATTCGGCCTGAAGAAAATGTGGCGCTCACCCAACGGCACAATCCGCAACATCCTGGGCGGCACCGTGTTCCGGAAACCGATCATCATGAAGAACGTGCCGCGGCTGGTGCCGGGCTGGACCGAGGCGATCGTGATCGGCCGCCATGCCTTCGGCGACCAGTACCGGGCCACCGATTTCCTGGTCCCCGGGCCCGGCAAGCTCACGCTCACCTACACGCCCGCCGACGGTGGCGAACCGATCAGCTACGAGGTCTTCGACTTCCCGGGAAGCGGCGTCGCACTCGGCATGTACAACCTGGACGATTCGATCCGCGGTTTCGCGCGCGCCTGCCTCAACTATGGCCTGTCGGCCGGCTGGCCTGTCTATCTCTCGACCAAGAACACCATCCTCAAGGCCTATGACGGGCGCTTCAAGGACCTCTTCCAAGAAATCTTCGAGGCGGAGTTCAAGGCGCAGTTCGAGGCCAAGGGCATCACCTACGAGCACCGACTGATCGACGACATGGTGGCCGCGGCGCTCAAGTGGGCGGGCGGCTTCGTGTGGGCCTGCAAGAACTACGACGGCGATGTGCAGTCGGACACGGTGGCCCAGGGCTTCGGCTCGCTGGGCCTCATGACCTCGGTGCTGATGACGCC
>JAZFZX010000285.1:0-7593 GCA_036444135.1 Kiloniellales bacterium
GCCTTCAGGGCCTCTGGATCGGACAGGTCGAGCATGGCCCTGCGCAGCGCGGAAGCAATGCGCGGTTCCAAGCCGGCCCGCGATACCCACGGCCGGGTCGAGTTGCTGAACTTGGCAATGGCGCGAATCGCGACGCCCTTCTTCACCAGCTTGCCGAAGGTGGTCTCTTCGAGCGCACCGGCGTCGAACAGGCCGGATCCCACGGCGCGTCCGACCTTGTCGTGCCGGCCGAGATACTCGTAATGGGCCAGGTCGTGCGCATAGATGCCGTTGCGCATGAGGTAGAGCTGCGAGAAGTAACGCCCAAGGGTGGAGCGCTTGGAGCCGAAGGCGAAGCTGCGGCCGTGCAGCTGCGACACCTCGGTGATGTCGCTGTCCTCGTGCACGGCAATGATGCCGTTGAAGTGCTTGGCGCCGTGCTTGTTCTCCATGGCCAGCACATCGATGCCCGGGTTGCGGTCCTTGGCACTCACGTAGGAGGCCGGGCCCAGACGCATGAAGTCGACCTCGCCTTGAACCAGCATGTCGACCCCGTCGTCGTAAGTGCGGACGACCTGCATGCGAATTTCGACCTCCTCGTCGAGAATCTCGGCCATGGACTTGGCTATGGTGTCGAGGCTCGGCCGCAGCTGCGCGACCATCGCCGACGGCTTGTCGGCTGAATAGGTGCCGAACACCAACGACACCTTTGCCTGGGCGGCCGTTGTCCAAACCAAAGTCGTGGCGACGAGCAAGATCGCCGTGAGCTTTGCGGCAAAAGCCAAGGCGCCGGCACATTGGATTGGAAATCTCCGCTCTGCGCGGACGGGCTCTCCACCGGGCACAGCGTTCAGAAGCGCTATCTTCGACATCTCTCGGTAACCCCGCTCATAGGAGTTTGAAATTTCACGCGAGGCTATAGAACGAAAAAACGATTAATTTTTGCTTTATGTTATGCTGAAAGGTTACTTAACGGTGCCCCTTTTAATATCTCCTTAATATTTAAACTCCTAGTCAGCACAAAAGAAGGTGCCATATCGTCTGCCAGTTGTACTTACGTTGGGGCTTGCGGCAGGGAACCGGCAGCGACCATCCCATTGCATTGTGGCGAAATCTCTGGCGACGCGACGTGCGCCCCCGAGGCCATCTACCGCAGCAGCCAGGCCCCGTAGCCCACGACCTGGTCGCGCGGTCCAGCCGTGTCGCCGGAGTTGCGGAGATCCAGCCGCTCGACCGCAAGGCCGCGCCGCCGCGCGACCGACAGCAGTCCGGCCACACCGCAATAACCACAGGCGTCCTCCGGTCCGAGCCGCGCCCCGTCCAGGGCTTCGATGGCCGCCGCGGTGATCGCGTCCATGCGCTGCGCCGCTGCATAGGCATGGTAATGGGACAGGTCCGAGCTGACGACGACGAGGGTTTCCGGGCCGCCCCATAGCCGGTCGAGAACCCGGCTCACGGCCTCGGACTCGACATCTCCCACCGCCAGGGGGACGAGGCTGACCTCGCCCAGAACCTCTCGAATGAAAGGAAGCTGGACCTCCAAAGAGTGTTCGCGCGCATGCGGCGCGTCGGACAAGACCACCTCCGGCATGTCCGCGACCGCCTCGATCGCCGCACGGTCGACGGCGAGCGCGCCCAGCGGTGTCTCGAAGGACGCCGCGGCCGGGGCCGCGATGCCGCGAAAATTAACGAAATGGGCGGGGCCCAACAGAACCACGCGGCTCACCTGCCCCGCCAGGCCCCGGACCGCCGTGAAGGCCCGCGCGGCCACCGGGGCCGAATAGACGTAACCCGCGTGCGGTACGATGATCGCCTTGGGCGCCGGAGGCCGGGAGTCGGCCCCCGTCGTGCCGGCCGCTTCCTCCAGGTAGCCGCGCACCGCCGCCGCCAACTGGGTCTCGTCGCCGGGATAGAAGGTGCCCGCCACGGCGGGCGGCCGAACCTGGCTCATCGCGCGCCTCCCGTGTCATCGAAGCGCCGCGCTCGGGGCCTCGATTGCCCTTCCGGGCCTTACCCACCATATGGGAACCATGGCCCGATGCGAAAGCCTCGACGGTAGCCCGGCGCGCTATTGGCACCGGCTGGACGACGGCCGGATCCAATGCGATCTCTGCCCCCGTTATTGCCGCCTGCGCGAAGGCCAGCGCGGCCTCTGCTTCGTCCGGGCGCGCCGTGACGACCGCATGGTTCTGACCACCTACGGGCGTTCGTCCGGTTTCTGCATCGATCCGATCGAGAAGAAGCCGCTCAACCATTTCCTGCCCGGCACACCGGTGCTGTCATTCGGAACGGCCGGCTGCAACCTGACCTGTAAGTTCTGCCAGAACTGGGACATATCCAAGGCCCGCGAGTTCGACCGCCTCACCGACCGGGCCTCGCCGCAGGCGATCGCCGAGGCAGCGGCAGCGAGCGGCTGCCGCTCGGTCGCCTACACCTACAACGACCCGGTGATCTTCCTCGAGTACGCCGTGGACGTGGCCGAGGCCTGCCGGGCGCGCGGCATCAGGAACGTGGCGGTCACCGCCGGCTACATCTGTGAAGCGCCACGGGTGGAGTTCTACCGCCACATGGACGCGGCCAACGTCGATCTCAAGGCCTTCACCGAGGGCTTCTACAAGAAGCTGTGCAGCAGCGCCCTCGCCCCCGTGCTGGAGACCCTCGAGTACCTGAAGCACGAGACGGATGTCTGGTTCGAGATCACCACCTTGCTGATCCCGGGCGAGAACGATTCGCCCCGGGAACTCACGGCGCTTTCGGAATGGGTAATGGACCGCTTGGGGCCCGACGTGCCGCTGCACTTCACCGCTTTCCACCCCGACTGGCGGATGCTGGACAAGGCGCCGACCCCGCCTGAGACGCTGCTCGCGGCCCGGCGGATCGCGCGCGACGTGGGCCTGCATTACGTCTACACAGGCAACATCCACCACGAGGGCACCCAGAGCACCTACTGCCACGGCTGCGGCGCCCGCCTGGTCGGCCGCGACTGGTACGAGATTACCGCATGGAACCTGCGCGAAGACGGCCGTTGCCGGGACTGCGGCGCCACCTGCGCCGGTGTGTTCGACGGTGCAGCCGGCCATTGGGGCCGCCGCCGGGCACCGGTATCGGTGGGCACGCGCCGTCTTATCTAATCGCCGCCGTCTCCGCTCAACGGCGCCCCTATTGCCAGGCGTCGAGGCGCGCCGTCATGCATCGCGTCGCACAAGAAGCGCGGAGGCTCGGAGGTCCGGACCTCCACGCCACCGGCCGCGGCATGTCTTTGTCCGCCGGACTCAGCCATACTTGCAGGGTGGCCACGGATCCGCGCAGCCATCGCCCTGCTCAAAAGGACGCCGCGCCATGAACATAGGTATCCGGGTCGACTGCTACGCCGGCTACCGGGGGGAGCAGGAGCCGCGGCGGATCCATTTCGGCGTGCGCGCCGTCCCGGTCGCCGAGATCGTCGATCGCTGGCTGGCGCCCGATCACCGCTACTTCAAAATCACCGGCGAAGACGGAGCCACCTACATCTTGCGCCACGACGCAGCCCGCGGCGGCTGGGAACTGGTGCTCTACGATCGGGCTGCGCACGACCGCTGACTACACGGCCGCCGGCCGTGCGCCCAAAACCGGGGAGAGACGAGCGTGAAACTCTTGCGTTATGGCCCGCCGGGCCAGGAGAAACCGGGCCTGCTCGACGCCGAGGGCCGCTTGCGCGATCTTTCGGGCGTGATCGGCGACGTTGGCGGCGAGGCTCTGCTGCCGGGTTCGCTCGCCCGTCTTGCCGCGCTCGATCCTTCGGACCTGCCCGCGGTATCCGGCACGCCGCGTCTCGGCCCCTGCGTCGCGGGCGTCGGCAAGTTTCCAGCCGTCGGTCTCAATTACGCGGATCACGCCAAGGAAACCGGCGGTCAGGCGCCGCGCGAGCCGATCATCTTCACCAAGATGACGTCATCCATCTGCGGCCCCAATGACGACACGGTGATCCCGCGCGCCTCCGTGAAGACCGATTGGGAGGTCGAACTGGGCGTGGTGATCGGCACGCCGGGCAAGTACATCGCGGAAGCCGACGCGCTCGCCCACATCGCGGGCTATTGCGTGGTCGACGATGTCTCGGAGCGCGAATACCAGCTCGAACGCAAGGGCCAGTGGGTCAAGGGCAAGAGCGCCGACAGCTTCGGGCCGATCGGCCCCTGGCTGGTCACGGCCGACGAGGTGCCGGACCCGCAGACCCTGGGGCTCTGGTGCGAGGTGGACGGTGCGCGTCGTCAGGACGGCACCACGGCCAACATGATCTTCGGTGTTGCGTTCCTCGTCAGCTACATCAGCCGCTTCATGAGCTTCCAGCCTGGCGACATCATCGCCACCGGCACGCCCGCGGGCGTCGGCCTGGGCATGAAACCGCCGACCTTCCTGGCGCCCGGCCAGCGGGTGCGTCTCGGCGTCGAGGGCCTCGGCGAACAGGACCATTTGATGGTGGCGGACGACTGACCGGCAGTCGCCGGCACGATACCTATACGGCGCCCTCAACCAGAGGAGATAGCGCCGCGACCACCTCGGCATTCGCGGGAGCCTCGATCCCGACTTCGGCCCCGAGGCGCACGATGGCGCCGTTCAGCCACGGCAGCTCGAGGCGCCGGCCGGCCTCCAGGTCGCGCAGCATGGAGGTCTTCATGTCCCAGGGCAGCTGGCCGATCTGTTGCATGATGCGGTCTTCCATGCCTTCGGCCAACGGCACGCCGCGGGCACGGGCCAGCGCCACGGCTTCCGCCACCATGACCTCCAGCTTGCCCGCAAGCGCCGGTTCGTCGCGCACCGCGCCAACCGGACAGCGCCCCAGGCAGGTTGCCCCGGCCAGCGGCGCCAGCATCGCGAATTTCCGCCAGATGCGCTCGTGGATCTTGCCGCTCGCGTCCACGTCGATACCAGCCTCGGCACAGACCCGGTGAAGGGCGTCCTGGCGGCGGCTCGCTGCCCCGTTGATCTCGCCGAAGGCGATCCGTGCCATCTCGCCGTCATGGCGGACAACGCCCGGTGCTTCGATGTGGGCCTCGATATAGGCCACGCCCCCCATGACGAACGGCTGGCCGAGGCTCTCGGCCAGCATGTCCTCGGCCTCGACGCCGTTTTGCAGCGAGATCACGGCCGTGTCGCCGGTGAGGATCGGGCGCACGGCCTCGGCCACCGCGGCCGTATCCCCCATCTTGACGCAGATCAGAACCACGTCGCACGAACCCGCGCCGCCTGGCTCTTCGTAAACCTCGGGTTGTTCGATGTGGAGATCCCCTTTGGGGGACAGGACCCGCAGGCCGCTTTCTTCAATGGCCAGCCGGTGCGCGCCGCGGGCGATGAAGGCCACCTCGGTGCCGGCGGCCGCCAGCCGGGCGCCGAAATAGCCGCCGACGCCGCCGGCGCCGATGATCACGAACCTCATGGGTGCGGTTCTCGAGAGCGGCTTGGCGGTCTCACCCTAGGCGAGCGCCTCGCAGGCGCGCTTGATGCGCTGGCAAGCCTCTTCGAGCGCCTCGGTCGAGGTGGCGTAGGAGATGCGGAAGTAAGGCGACAGGCCGAAGGCCTCGCCCTGCACCGCAGCGACCCCCTCGGACTCCAGCAGATAAGTGACGAAATCGCCGTCGGTCTCGATCACCTTGCCGTCCGGCGTCGTCTTGCCGATCGCCCCGGCGCAGGATGGATAGACGTAGAAGGCCCCCTCCGGCTTCTGGCAGGTCAGCCCCGGGCAGATATTGATCGCGTCCACCACCAGATTGCGGCGCGCCTTGAACGCCACATTGTGGGCCTCGATGAAATCCTGCGGGCCGTTCAAGGCCTCGACCGCGGCGGCCTGGCTCACCGACGAAGGATTGGAGGTGCTCTGCGACTGCACCTTGGCCATGGCCTTCACGAGGTCCGCCGGTCCACCGGCGAAGCCGATCCGCCAACCGGTCATGCAATAAGCCTTGGAGACGCCGTTGACGGTCAGCGTGCGCTCGACCAGTGCCGGCTCCACCTCTGCCGCCGTCACGAATTGGAAGCCGTCATAGACCAAGTGCTCGTAAATATCGTCGGTCATCACCCGGACCTGCTCGTGCGCCTTGATCACATCGGTGATGGCCTGCATCTCCTCGCGGCTGTAGGCGGCGCCGCTCGGGTTCGACGGGCTGTTGAGGATCACCCATTTGGTCTTGGGGGTGATCGCCGCCTCCAGGTCCCCGGCCTGCAGCTTGAAGCGGTTGTTCTCCGAGCACGGCACCACGACCGGCGTTCCCTCGGCCAACAGCGCCATATCCGGATAGGACACCCAATAGGGCGCCGGGATGATCACCTCGTCGCCGGGGTCGAGCGTCGCCACGAAGGCGTTGTAGAGCACTTGCTTGCCGCCTGTGCCCACAGTGATCTGCTCCGGCTTGTAGTCGAGGCCGCTGTCGCGTCGAAACTTCTCGACGATTGCCGCCTTGAGCTCCGGCGTCCCGTCGACCGCGGTGTATTTGGTCTCGCCGCGCTTGATGGCGGCGATGGCCGCCTCCTTGATGTTGTCGGGCGTATCGAAATCCGGCTCGCCTGCACCCAGTCCGATAATGTCGCGGCCGGCAGCTTTGAGCTCGCGGGCCTTCTGCGTGACGACGAGGGTCGGCGATGGTTTGATGCGCGACAGGCGCTCGGCAATGAACGACATGTCTCTCGGGCTCCCTCTAGCGCCCCCCAGGGCTTCAACCGACCGTAATCAAGCCTTCCGCTCGTTGCAACGGCAAAGCGGGGCCTCTAATGGCGCGCTCCGGGCCCCCGGGCGGCCCTCCGCCTTGCTTCTGCCACAGTGAATCACGAAATCGCCCCGATCTTGCACCGGCCTTGCCTTGCCGTCGCGCTTTCTTGGCTGGGCGGCCGAGCGGCCGCGGCCCTTCACAGCGCGAGCAAGGGGGAACCCATCATGTGGCACGTCCATCCGACCACGCGGAACCAGCCGCACGCCTGCGCCTCGGCGACCGCCATGCACATCTTTCCGCGGCACAGCATCCTCGTCTTCAAGGAGGCCCTGACCGTGATCGGACTGGTCCTGTTGTTCTGCCTCCTGGTCTTGATCCCAATGCTCGCCGTGCCGCACGGCGCGCGCGCGGCAACACCGGTGGATAGCGCGGCGGAATCGGCGGATCTGCCGGCGGGGCTGTTCTTCCGTAGCGGCCGCGAGGACGCTCTGCTCGAAGCACCCGGTCTCACGTCCGACGTGGTCATCCGGATCAGCGGCGAGGTGGCGCGCGCCCGCGTGCGCCAGCGCTTCGTCAACCCGTCATCGGTTTGGCTGGAAGGCATCTACGTCTTTCCCCTGCCCCAAGGCTCCGCGGTGGATCGCCTGGTCATGACGGTCGGCGAGCGCCGGATCGAAGGCCGTATCCTGCCGCGCGAGCAGGCGGAGAAGGTCTACAAGCAGGCCGCGGCCGAAGGACGCAAGGCGAGCCTGCTCAGCAGCGAGCGGCCCAACGTCTTCGTCGCCTCCCTGGCCAACATCGGCCCGGGCGAGGAGATCACGGTCGAGATCGAGTACCAGGACCGCGCGCTCTATCGCGACGGCCGTTTCGAGCTGCGCTTTCCCATGGTCGTGGCGCCGCGCTACACGCCCTCGGGCGAGGCGCCGCTGGTCAC